>JBAXMV010000016.1:0-13810 GCA_037134095.1 bacterium
AAGCGGCAATCTTTTTAACCCTGGCGGGGACAGCAAGGCCAAAAAAGCAGCCGGCGATGCAATGGACCCAACTTCAAAAATGAAAGATGGTTTGTTGAACGCTGCCACGGGCGGTGAAATGGGTGTCGCTAAAAAAGCAGCCGCCTTAATTAGTGGCAACAAAAAGAAAGTAGCCGCCGGTGGCGGAATAGTTGCAGCGATAGTTAGCCTAATATTAGCGCTATTTTTTGTTTTGCTTCATCTGAAAATCGATCACATGGTAAAAACACTAGAGAATAAATATTTTTCTCCAAGCAATTCAGCAATGCAAAAAATGAACGAAAAAATATTTAAACAATATGTAAAAGAAAAAGTATTCAAGGATTATGCTGACTGCAAGGGTGGATCAATCAATAAAAACTGCAAAAGATCGGCAATTGCCAATGGAACCAACCCAGTCACAAACACCTATAGGGCGTGGACTGAAGCAAGAATAGAAAACCAACTTGCTGACAGGGGCATAGTAATTGAAAAGCGCGGCAACAACTGGTTCATAAAAACCCCAACCGACAGCAAGAATGGAGTTAATCTTGGTACCGGTACTGATGATTTTGACAAAAACTGGGACAAGGCAAACAGGGGTATTATTCGTTCACAGGTAAACGATTCGCTAGACAAAGAAACTCGCTGGAAAAAAGTCTGGCTAAGATATAGGTTCGGCAGACTACTCGAAGAGAAATATGGAATTAAACGTTGCATGCTTTTTTGCGGCACACGCGACGCTTTAGCCGACAAAAAAGACCTAAAAATTCAAGCAGCCAAACTATACTTAGTGCAACGAGTAGTAGCGCCCCGAAGTGACATTTTAGGAGAGGTTTTTAGCTGTCTTATTACAGAGACGTGCACGCCGGGCAATGGAGACTTGAAAGAAGAGCCGAACATCGACACTACGGAAAGGCCTTCTGGCGAAGGAGAGTCAAGCTCTAAGCTACAGAAAGGCATAAGAGGCAAGCTAGTTGCAAAAGTAGCCGAATATTCAGATGTAGATAAGTTGCTTGCAACAAACGACAAGATAAAAGAAAAAGGACTAACCGGGTATCTAGTGGAGAAGGCTCTGCAGCCAATTTTTAAAGAAGGGGCCGATAAAGCAGCCAAGTATTTGGTCCCGTTTGTAGGCGAAATAAATATGGCAAACACCATTGTTCAAAACTCGTCAAATGCTGGACCCAAGGTTAAAAAGTTAATATATCTAGCCAATGCACCCAGCGCGGTTCAGCTTTATCTAAATTATCGAACATATGCCGATGAAATTCATATTGGAAAAAACACCGACCCGACTGAAGTAGGGTCTTTTGTAGACTCACTGGGCCCCACAAAAGACACCAAAGAGGACCCATCTGTAGGCGGGACAGGTGGAGCGGAAAACTCGCCACTATACAGCGCAATAAATGATACCCGCCAAAGTTCGACTTCATCCTCAATGCTTGACGTTTTTGGCACCAACAGAGCTTTTGCAGCCAGCGACAAACGGCTACTCGACATAAAATCCTCCAGGGACTATAAGTGCAACAATGGGAAAAACGTACCCTCAGGCAAATTAGTCTGTGATGAAGAATATTTAGGCGGGGGAGTAGGCTTTTTAAACAGTGTAGCTGATTTCTATAAGACTCCTCTTGGTAGCGCCATTAAAGACATAGCGGATGTGTGGAATGGCTTATGGAAGGGACCTGTTACTAAATATATTACAGCGCCTATATCAGATTTCACGGGCGCTATTGCTGGTGAAGTTTCTGACCAAGCCGATAATGCATGCAAGCTAACTGGAGGAACTGTTCCTCCAGGCTACTGTCAACTAAAGCCTCAGATGGAAACAGCAATGAAAAAAGTTACCGAAACGGTTGTGCAGTGGATTATACCCAACCCTTACGGAACGAATCAGAGCGGCGGAAGGACGTATAACTTAATGGCAGCTGGGGCAAACGTGGCTGGCAACGACTCATGTTCTCAAATGGGTTGCGGCGCATCGACTCCAGAAGCAGTGGCAAAAATTCAAAACGAGCAACTGCAGCAAGAGCAACAGAGTTTCAACACGCTGCCAATGTTTGCAAAATTATTTAACACTGACACACAGTATTCATTAATCTCCCGTGTCGCCATATCAACTCCATTCACGGTTAGCGCTGCACAGTCAAACTTTGCAAGCATCATGACTAACCCAATAGGCAAGATGTTCGATTCTTTCGGCAGCTTGTTTGCAGGAAGGCGCGCGTTTGCCGCTAACACCCAAAATACTGTAGATGTGTTCAAGATTGGCGTTGTGGCCTTTGACCAAAATTCTATTCCTGACGATCCCGAAAAATACTGGGACGAACATAACTGTGGTGACACCAGCGAAAATGGCCCAATCGCAAAATGGCAAAAAGAATCTGCAGATGCTGCTAATGCTGTCGGTGACAGCACCGACGGAAACGGCGTCAACAAAGACACCTATATGCCCATCCACAAAACTTCTAACACTTGCTTATTAATAAAAACAGCAACCGCGAGTGCTGGCGGCTATTATGACAGCAGCCTATTGAGCGAAGACGACAAAAAACACCTCAACGGTTCCGACGCTCCTGCAACGACTGAAACAGCTGGAGCGTCAGTGGATACAGCACATCTCTTTGAGGACTCCTCGAATGTATCTTGCGCACAAAACACAAAAGATCTGGGACTGCAAGATGGATATCACGCCGGAACAAAGGTGAGGATTAGAATATGTGCAGTTTCTAATCTCGTTGGAAACGGTCAAGAAAGTGCTGGTGGATTTGGTGTGAGTGGGGCAGACGGGAAAGCAGTGGTAAACTCCCGAGTTTCTGGGGCAGTCTATGCAATGGTCAATGCCGCCAAACAAGACAACGTGACCCTAGAATCAAACAGCACTTTTAGAACTATGGCCCACCAGCAGGACCTTTGTGCCAAGAATACAGGCTGTAGGTCTGGGGACTATACTAAGGTAGCTAAGCCGGGTAACTCAAACCATCAGATGGGATTGGCTATCGATTTTAGCGAAAACCAACAGTCGATTAAGCGGGGTGATACTTCGTGGAACTGGCTTAACTCTAACGCTTCTAAGTTCGGTTATAAGCCTTATGCTAATGAAGCCTGGCATTGGTCGCCAACGGGTAATTAAATGTTTAGTTTTATAAGAAATTTAGCTACAGAAAAAACGATGCCTTTGCTCAAAGTAACAACGAACATATTGATTACTTTAATGTTTTTAGTTCTTAGTGTGCTTAATGCGGCTGCTCCTGTATTTGCAACCGCGCTGCCTCAGTCTGAAATAAATGCACTCAGCAGCTACCCTAACTGGGTTGCGGACTGCGAATCGTCAGGCGCTACCTCTCCTTCGGCAACTTCTGCTGGTCCTGTTTATATAATGGGTGATTCAATTACAGATATCGCTAAGCCGTCTTACATAAAAAAATTTAAAGACGCTGGCTGGACTCCAACAGTTGAAGGTCTCGGCAGTCGACAAATACAGGGTACACCTCCGGCACCTGATGGTTTAGGCCAAATAGAAAAAGATAAATCAGTAATAGCAAGCTCGAATGCAATTGTTGTTGCTTTAGGTACTAACGGGGTAAGCAATTCGGCCTCAACCACCAAAGCCCAGGTTACCAAGGCGCTAGCAAAGATCAAAGAATATAACACAAATAATGCTCCTGTTTATTGGGTCAATGTGATGGATACACTTAATAAAAAGGACGCTCAAACAACCAACGCTGCCATAAAGGATGCTGCCGGTAACAACGCCAAGATAATTGACTGGTATGCCGAGTCTTCTAGCAAGGCTGATCTGGCTTCCTTTAATGGGGGCGTACACCCAACTAAACAAAAAGACATTGATTTGTTGGTCAACCTTGTATACAACGCTGTTGCGAATGGTGGTTCTAGCACAAAAGCTACAAACGGGGTGGAATATGACGCTGGAATGACTGTTGATACTGATGGAGTAGGGTCAGCTCATGGCGAGCCCTCACCACCTCACCAGCGCGGAACCTCTTATGCTACAGGCAGGCTGAATGCCGATGAAACTAATTATATGGTTCTTGCCCCAGGATGGGCTTCTGCACACGGACTTGAAAAAGGCGATATAGCTGTAGTTCAGTACAAGGGTAAGTCTGTTTATGCTGTTTATGGAGATAATTATTTAGGCAATCAAATACACGGTGAAGGGTCCTATAAGTTGGCGACGGAGCTTGGTATGAACAACAGTCCGATAAGCGGTGGGGTAACATCTGGTGTTCACTACATCGTATTCCCAGGATCACATAAACAGCTTAACGGCTCGGTTGATCAGAGTAAAATTGATCAAATTGGGCAAAGTTTGTACGGGGGTGGACAGCCCGCAGCAAGCAGTAGCGGGTGTTGCCCCTCTGGTGGATCAACGAACTCTGGTGGTAAAACGGTAGTAATCGATCCTGGACACAGTGGTTCTAATCACAAAGTTACAGATCCTGAGACGGGCTTGAATGATTATGACTGGCCCAATACCCCAGAAATTACCCAGGTATATGACGTTTCGCAAAAAGTTAAAACGCAGCTCGAAAAAGATGGATATAAAGTAATTATGACCAAAAAAAGTGCTGACGACACCGTATCTTTCAGGGAAAGAGCAAATATCGCGAATAACGCAAACGCCGACTTAGCAGTTAGTGTTCATTATGATGATGGGCAGTCTTGGGCAGATCTGGGAGACGTCTATGCTCAAGTAGTCGGTGGTTATAGACAAAATAAGGCAGGGATGGGGAGAGGTACTAGCAAAATATCCTTCAAAGATGCTGCTGTAGCGGCAAAAAGTAAACAATATGCAGATGTATTCGCAAAAGAAAGAAAAGCGGCCGAAAAACATAACGTTTCTGTTAAGGTAAACAGAGGATTTACAGGTAGAGATGATATTGCAAGCGGTGATTTAGCCATGGTTCAACTATTTTCCAAGGTACCGTGGGTATATAACGAAGTAGGGGCAAAGCCGACGCCAATGTCGAGTGATCATGTAGATAAGTATGCCCAAGGAATAATCAATGGAGTCGAAAAATCATTAGGTGGTAGTGGTGGCAGTCAAAACTCAGCATCTACTCAAAGCTGTGTGTGTTCTGAAGGTTCGGGAACTGGATCTGGATCAAGTACCAATACACCCCTAGCCGGAAAAGATAATAGAGAAAAAATATTTAACTATTTTGTTGGTAAGGGGTTAAGCGGGGCACAGTCTGCAGGAATCGTTGGCAATTTTGGTCAAGAATCCTCATGGAACCCCTCCGCCCAAGGTGGGTATTTAGCGCAGTGGGGGGATGAGAGGCTTACTGCTTTAGAGAACTTTGCTAGAAAACAAAATAAACCAGTCACCGACTTAGGGGTCCAGCTTGATTATACTTGGCTCGAGCTCACTAATGGGTCTGGCGCAGCAGGAGACTACTCGGCAGTACTTAAGGCATTAAAGGACACAAAAACCCCAGAAGAAGCAGCATTAGTTTTTTCTAAACAATATGAAATAGCAGGAGACCCGCGCAATGAAAGAAGACAAAAACTTGCAAAAGAAGCCTTTACTGATTTTGGAAGTGGTGGGGGGGCTGCAACAACTAGTGGTGCCTGTGGCGGTTCTCCGGACTGTCAAACGGCTAGTGGTACAGCAAAAATTTTATGCGAAGCTAAAAAATATGATGGTATTTATTATTTATGGGGAGGAGGGCATTCGGGTTACGATACTTTTAAGAAAAATTGCCCTGCTGACAAAATAAATCAAGAAAAACAAAAAAGTACAGCTACCAACCAAGGTCCTTGTGCCACCGACTGCAGCGGTTTAGTAGGTGTTGCCGTAGGGGATGCTTTTGGTTTTAAAGCAAGTTGGACTGTAGGTGATAACTCAGAAATGCAAGGTAAAGACGCCGATAAATGGAAAAAGGTTAATGTGTCGGAAGCCAGGCCGGGAGACATTGTTACACACCCAGGACATGTCGAAATAGTAGATAGCGTGAGTAACGGGAAAGTTAATACCTTTGGATCACACCAGACAGGAAGAAAAACTAGTCCCAGCCAAAGCAGTGTTAGTGCCTGGGTTTCTGCATTTCGTTGGGGTGGATAATATAAATAGGTGTGGTTACGTATATAATAAAGATTATGCTTGATTCAAAAAATCTGAAAAAATTGTTTTCTTCATTATTACTGATCCTCGCTGGATATCTGATTCAATTGTTTTTAATAAATGGTGTAGGAGTACTTAAGTTGAAGCCAGCACCACCCGAATTGGGGTTGGTGCCAATTTTTTACCAAGAGTCTAGTAAATTCGACAAGCTGCCTATATACGGAAAAAACTACACTCTGGAGAATCTCAAATATCTTGAAAATGGTAATTGGGCTGCTGCCACTTTAGTATCTGTGCCCGGTAAGAATAAGGCGACGGTAGTTATGAAAAAAATAAATGGAGTCTTTGTTGTAGTTATGGGTCCTGGCACTCAATTTTCAGAGAGTACACTCGAGTCACTGCCACTTAGCGTAGGTACCTACCTGTACAGTAGGGGTGTTTATGGTAGTTAATCCAGAGAAAAAGGCTATTGCGGAAAAGATAGTTTCGTTGATTTTAATTTTAGTGTTCGGCATTTTTATGTATTTTATAGTAGAAGGCCTATACATTTCACAAAGGACTGGGTTGTTGAATATAACAGCACAAGATAAATCGGTAAGCCTTTTTATAGCTAAAGACGGAAAATCTGCATCATATATTGGAAGGGGAGCCTCTAGAATTAGGCTATATGGAGGAAATTACGAAATTGTTGCTGTTAAGGGTGAAACAATCAATATAAGCCGTGTAAAGCTGTCGGCTAAAGAAGTAAAGTCTGTAAACATTAAAAATCTTATAAAATATAGAGTGCCTTCAATTGACCTAGTTGACTTTGAGGGAATAAACTATTTGACAGACATAGGTGTATCGTACCCTCAAACAGAGAAAATAAAAAAATACCTCTTCAGTTTTGACAAGAATTCACTGTCTGACCAAATATATTCATCTAGTGTTAAAGCTGGGCCTCGTAGCAGAGACAGTACTAGCGATTTTGTTGGTTTCAATTTCTTAGTCAGTGTAGGTGAAAAAACATATAACGCCACGGCGCAAAGATCACTATTTAATGATGACGTTAGCATGAAGCTTTATGACAAAAATAATAATCTTGTTTTCGACTCACAGTCTTATTACTTAAATCTCCAGCAAGGTGATTAAACCAAAGCAATAACATTACACTTGCGAGCAAAGTTTTTGACGACTAGGTCGGCGTCGGTTGTGGTTATGAAGGTTTGGTATTTTTCTAGGTAGTCGGTTAGGGCGTGGCGGCGTTTGCCGTCTAGTTCGCTGAATACGTCGTCTAGAAGTAGTAGGGGAGTTTGGTCGCGGGCTTCCTGGATGATTTGGAGCTCTATTATTTTTAGTGCCAGTACTGCGCTGCGTGTTTCGCCCCGCGATGCTGTTTCTTGCACGGGTCGTTCATTGAATTTAATAATGAAATCTTCGCGGTGCGGGCCAGTAGAAGTGAAACCGCGCATTTTGTCTGTACTTAGGTTTGCTTCTAGT
Organism: bacterium; assembly: GCA_037134095.1. Classification (GTDB taxonomy): domain Bacteria; phylum Patescibacteriota; class Saccharimonadia; order Saccharimonadales; family UBA4665; genus RGVC01. The sequence goes on from JBAXMV010000016.1 coordinate 7,586, forward strand.
TTTTTGAGCATTCTGGTTTCGTATACGTCGGCTGGCCAGGTGTTTAGATATTCTATTGATACTTTTGTTTTGGACTGCGACAAGCCTGTGTAAATACTGGGTAGTTTTGTGTTAATTAGTTCGCTAAGCTTAGTTCGCTCACGCACAATTTGGCCCGCTAAATGGGTTAGCCGAACATTCCAAGGGAAAATCATATCTTCGTTAATTGGACCTGGGTTTTTTAGTAGACGGTTGCGTTGGGCAAGGGCCCGCTTATACTGCCGAACTGCGGATGCGTATCCAGGAACAGTTTGCTCTATAAGCTCGTCTAGGTAGTTTCTGCGACGCTCCGGACTGCCCGACAGTAACTGCAGATGGTTTGGCTCAAAAAGAACTACAGGCAAGCTTAGGTTGAGGCTAAGCCGTTTATAGTTTTTGTCATTAATCTCATAGTTCTTGCTGGCTATTGGTTCTTTTACGATCTTGACTGTTCTAAGGCTGCTGTCGGTCATATGAGCATCAAGTCTGGCCCACAGTTTTTTAAAACTTACTAAATCTTGGTCTCCTACTCTATAGGAGCTTCCTTTACACAAAACCAGTACGGCTTCTAGTAAATTAGTCTTCCCACTAGCATTCGGGCCAACCACAATATTCACCCCCGGGCTAACGTCAAAAGACGAGTCCTTATAAGACCTGAAGTTCTGCAGGTGAATATCGGTAATCATAGTTTAATTGTAGCTGTTTAGCTCTTAAGAGGCATAATAACGTGCTGGTAGTCAGTGGCTTTGGGGTCCTTCAGAAGTGTAGGTTCGAGCTTACCATTAAAACTAAAGGCTACAGAATCACCGTTGAGTACCGCCAAAGCATCTAAAAGATATCTAGAATTAAGTGTGATACTTCCGCTGCCGGTAACTTTTGCAGAAGCGGTTGCTGTGTTTTCACCTAGCTGGGAAGCAACCGAGCGGATACTTAATTGTTGCTGTTCTTCGCTTATTTCTATAGTTACGCTGCCAGCACTTTCGCGGGCGAACAGGCTTGATACTTTTGTGACATTTAGTAAATCACCGCGCTTAAGTACTGCTTCGGTAGAGAATTTTTCTGGAATTAGCTTGCGGTAATCAGGGTATTTTCCATCAATGAGTCTTGTAACCAGTTCAACGTCTCCCACCTGGAAAAGTACTTGCTGTTCATCATGAGTCACTTTTACTTCATCATCTCCATCACCCAAAACTCTTAGTAAATCTTGCATTGAAGAAGCAGGTATAAGTAGGTCAACATCTTCAGAGTTTTTGGCTAGTTTTTTCTCTGCTAAGCGGTAGCTGTCAGTTGCTGCAATGCATAGGTTTTTATCGAAAGTCTTAAACAATACACCTGTTAGAACTGGTCGAGTTTCATCACTAGAAGCTGCAAATACAACTTGCTGTAAACCTTTTTTAAATACTGTGCCTTCTACAGACCACTTCTTGCCACTGGTAATTCCTGGCATAACAGGGAAGTCATCAGCCACAATACCATTAACGACTGATTTATATTTATCGGTGGTTACATTTAGTTTGGTTTCCTGAAGATCTAATTCAATAACTCCACCTGGTAGGCTATTTACAAAATCCTGCATTAAACGGGCAGGGACAGTGATTGATCCTTCTTCTGAAACTTTAGCGCCAATGTAGTGAGTAATAGCGATGTCAAGATTGGTGGCAGAGATGCTCAACCTATTATTACTGGTCTTAATAAGTACATTAGCCAGGATGGGAAGGGTGCCGCGGCTATTAGCAACGCGGGCTACTGATCCTAAAGCCCGGTTTAGGTTTTCTTGAGTTACCTGCAACTTCATAATGACACTCCTTCAATAGTAGCTAAATAATTAATTTTAAATTTATTCTTGTTGTTGGTGCTGTGTAAAGCGGGGATAAGGTCGCTAACAACAGATTGAAATATAGCAAAAAGGCCGTGGATAAATGATTGCACAAAACTTGTAAAGACTGCGCATAAACCTATAAAGTTATGCACCGTATTTAATATTTTTTTAATTTCGGTGGATAACAAACCAAGTTGTTCACAGCTTTTAACAAGCCTAACCACTACTAATCCACTACGCATAAAGGGTCTCCTTGATCTCTGAAATTGCAGTTCTGAGCGAAGGATCTAGTTGAGATTCCTTTTGAATCTTCTCTACTGAATGGATGGCGGTGGTGTGGTCTTTGCGGCCCAGTTCTTTAGCAATCTTGGGGAAGCTCAGGTGTAGCTCGTTGCGCAGCATATACATGGCTACTTGCCTCGGCACAACTATGTCTTTATCTCTTTTGGGCCCTACGATATCTTCCATTGGTATCTGGAAATGGCGGGCGGTACGCTCAATTATCTGCTTGGCACTTAAGTGTTTAGGTCGAGATTTAGTGACGTTCAGTAAGCTTGCTGCTAGGTCCATGCTAGGTTCAATGCCGCGCATTTCGCACCAGGCTAGCAACTGATTAAGCGCGCCTTCTAGTTCTCTGATGTTACTTTGGCCGTTGGTGGCTAAATATTCAATTACCTCTGGTTCTAGGGCAGTGCCGTGAGCTTGAGCTTTGGTCTCAATAATCGCGCACCTAGTTTCGAAATCCGGTATCTGCATGTCAATGCTCATGCCACCTGCAAACCTAGACTGCAAACGGGCTTCAAGGGTAGGGATCTCGCGAGGTGGCTTGTCGGAGCTCATAATAATCTGCTTATTGGCCTGATGCAGGGTGTTGAAAGTGTGGAAAAACTCTTCTTGCATCTTGTCTTTGCCAGCGATGAACTGGATATCGTCAACTATCAAGACATCGGCTGCCCGATAGTAACTAGCAAAGGCCGCCGTTGTTCGATTACGCAAGGCCTGCACAAATTCGCGCACAAACTGCTCAGTCGATATATATAAGACCTTAGTTTTAGGGTCAGCTGCCGCAATTGCGTTACCAACAGCTTGAATTAGGTGAGTTTTACCAATTCCTACGCCACCATATAGAAGCAGGGGGTTATATTTTGTGCCTGGCTGAGTAGCAATTGACTGGCAGGCGGCAAAAGCTAGTTCGTTGCCGTCACCAACCACAAAGTTATCAAATGTGTATCGCTCGTTTAGACCTTGACCATAAGAATGGGACAATACGCTTGAACCGTCTCCGCTATAAGAGTTGTTGTCGCCAGAGTCGGCATTAACTGAAAGCGAGTTAGCGGCAGGCTTTGTGACGTTAACCGGTTCTTTTTGGTGAGCAACCTGTTTTTCAGCAGTGCTGGCAACCATTTTGTATTCAATTTTTGTTACCTGGATTCCGTTTTTTTCCAAAGTTTCGGTGAGTAGGGTGGAATACTTTTTCTCTAGCGACTGCCTTATAAAGATGTTGTTTACACCAACCACAACGACACCTTCTTCATGGCTAACAAGCGACGTATTTTTAAACCAAGTAATAAAATTACCCCTGGAAACAGATAGTTCAATCTCTCCTAGTACCGCTTGCCATAAAGTGTCCTGCTGCACCTGTATCCCTTTCTCTGTTGCTTCTAATATACCTGCAAAAAGGGAAGTTTTCCACACATTTAAAAAGATTTTTTATTTAACTTGCCGAAAAAACTTAAAAATTTAACAAACAGAGGCCGATTTATACACAGGCTAAATCCTCATCTATAAAACTGTGGATAATACTAAACAAATAGTGGACAAGTAAGCCTTTTTTGAGGCTAAACATTGTCAAAAGTACGATAACGAGCTATAATTGTACTCAATATTTAGAAGCAAACTAACAGACCAAACTAAGTAGAGGAAAGAAATGCCTAAACGAACACACCAGCCCAAGAAGCGCTCACGCGCACGAGAACACGGATTCCTGAAGCGAATGTCTACAAAAGCCGGAAGAAACCTGCTCAAAAGACGCCGCAACAAGGGCCGAGCAAAACTCTCAGCCTAAAAAACCTTAAACAAAGAGAAATTTCTAATGCTATCAAAAGTACACCGCTTTCATGGATACGGCAGTATCAAGGGTGTATATCAGCGCGGCAAAAACTACCGCGGCACCCTCGCCAGCCTAAAAGTAGCCGATCGAGCCAGCAACCGGCCTTTTAGAGTTGCCGTAGTAGTTAGCAAAAAAGTCAGCAAATCTGCAGTTGTGCGCAACCGAATTCGCCGACGTATATACGAAGCTGTCAGGACCACTCCTTTGCAGAAAACCCCCGGAAGAGACCTGGTGTTCACTGTGTATAGTGATCAACTAGCCCTCATAGAAGACAAGAAGCTCAAAAAAGTTATCGACGAGCTTTTGCAAAAATCCACAGAATAAAGCATCTGTTAAACATAATTTTTACATCGGTAAGCCGGGAGTTTTCGTGGTATAGTATTACAAAGTAAAACTATTATCAGGAGCCAAAAAACTTATGTTTAACGACCTAGTAGTACAGCCACTATTCAATCTCTTGGTAACAATATATGCCTTGATTCCTGGCCACAACTTCGGCCTCAGCATCATCATATTCACTATAATTATTAGACTTTTGCTTTGGCCACTAGTCAAAAAGCAACTGCATCAGACCAAGGCGATGCGCAAGCTTCAGCCCGAAATCAAAAAGATTAAGCAGGCAACCAAGGGTGATCGAGCCAAAGAGTCGGCCATGCTTATGGAGCTCTATAAAGAGCGGGGAATCAACCCACTGGCTGCCTTCCCAACACTTATTCTGCAGTTCATCGTATTAATTGGCTTATATAGTGGGCTTCACAAGATAATTGTCGATCCGAAAACAATCATCACGTTCGCTTACCCATTCGTACAAAGCCTGTCATGGATGGAGCACATCGCCAAAAACATTCATCTTGTAGACAACACACTTTTCGGCGTAGTAGACCTGTCTAGGGCAGCAGTCAACAAGGGTGGTGGCATCTACTGGCCAGCCATGATGATTGTGGCCGGCAGCGCCGTAATGCAATACTTCACAGCGGTTCAGCTAATGCCCAAAGAAGAAAACCAGCGCAGCCTGCGAGACATCCTAAAAGGTGCCGGTAGTGGCCAGTCCGCCGACCAGTCCGAGGTAAACGCCGCAGTTGGTCGCAGCACCCGCTTCTTGCTACCAATAATGATCTTTGTTTTCACCATCAGTATTGCTTCTGCCCTCAGCCTTTACTGGCTAGTCGGTGGAATTGTAGCCTACATACAGCAATCAATTGTCCTCAATAAAGACGAAGAAGAAATGGAAGAGATTGCCGATAAACCAAGCAAAAACGTCAAAAAAATTCCTGAAGCTGAAGTTGTGTCTAAACCACAGCCAAAGAAAAAGAAGAGGCGATAATGAACGATTCAATGGACGAAGCAATCACCTGGGGTAAAAAATATCTAGAGGATCTGCTATCGTTTTTTGGACTAAATACAGAGGTGCATGGCACTAGCGACGACGAGGTCATACAGCTAAATGTGCCCAGCACTCACCTAAACGGATTCTTGATTGGTCAGCACGGCGACAACATGCGCTCACTGCAATACCTCACCAGCACGGCGCTCAAAAACAACGGCTTTGCCCATAGTCGCGTAAATGTAGATATCGCTGGCTACAAACAGCAACGCGCTGAGCGACTGCGCCACACCGCCGAAGAATGGGTCAAAAAAGTCAAAGAATCAGGTGAGCCTATGGAGCTGAAACCTATGAATGCTGCAGATCGCCGAATTGTGCACCAATTAGCCAGTGAACACAGTCTTAGCACCGAATCGGTTGGTTTTGCCCGCGAACGTCACATAGTTCTCAAACCAGCAGTTACAGAAGAGCCTTAAAGAAGACTAGCTCTTCAAGGCTTTGTTATAAACTTCGAGAGTTTGCTCAGCCATGCGCTTCCAAGAGTATTTAGCGGCTTGTTTGTGGCCCGCTTCAATCAGTTTTTGTCTTAGTGTTTCATCTGTTAATACGTTATTTATAGCATCTTCCATATCTTGCACGTTCAAAGGGTCAAAATACTGGGCAGCATTGCCATAAACTTCCGGCAGGCAAGTGGCGTTGCTGCTCACCACAGGCGCTCCATGCGTCATAGCCTCCAGGCCAGGTAAGCCAAAACCTTCACTCAAACTAGGGAATACATATGCCGCTGTGTTCTCGTACAGCCACCGTAGCTGGCCTTCGCTGGCAAAACCACTAAACACTACACCTTGTAGGCCGCGCTTAGCTACACCAGCTTCTATCCGCGCATAATTAGAGTCTTTTTTGCCCACTAAAACTAGTTTTAAGTCAGGGTGAGTAGCGCGCAGGGAAGAGAAG
>JBAXMV010000017.1:0-13213 GCA_037134095.1 bacterium
GACATGAACGTATTATCGATTGAAGAAAAACCAGAAAACCCTAAATCAAACTACGCCAATGCCGGGCTATACTTCTGTGACAACAAGGTAGTCGAAATCGCAAAAAACGTAAAACCAAGCCCCCGTGGAGAACTAGAAATAACTTCTGTGTTAGACGCCTACCTCAAAAAAGGCATACTAAAAGTAAGCCTCTTCGACCGCGGCACCGCCTGGCTAGATACAGGCACTTTCGGCTCCATGAATGACGCCACTGAATACATCCGTGTGATTGAAAAACGTACTGGTATTAAAGTTGGGTGTATTGAAGAAGCTGCCTATCGCCGTGGCTTTATTGGTAAAGAAATTCTTCGAGAAATCGCAGAACCGCTAAAAAAATCAGGTTATGGCAACTACATACTCAAGTTAACAAATTAACAATGTTATCTATTTATTGGGGTTAATTTTATCACCAATATACACAGTATTTATGCCAAATACGAAACGTTTCTGGCGTATATGCACAAAGCCGGCATCTTTCATCAAGCTACGTACATGGGTTGAGTGCATCCCAAGTAGTTCATGATCATGGTCAATGTCTCTGTCTTGATGGTCCGGATCATTTTTGAATCTTAGCCAGTGGATAAATCTACCCCAAAGTGGTGACACCATTGTTACTATTACTCTTCCGTCTTCAGTCGTGACCCTGCTAGCTTCTTTTAGTGATTCCGCTCTATTCGGAATGTGGTTAAGGCAAGCTATGTAAGTTACTGTTTTGAATTTTCCTTTTTCAAAAGGTAATTTTGCGGCAGATTTCACAACAACATCTACTCCCTGCCAGGGATATACGTCCACTCCAATACCCTTTTGGGGGTAGCTATGGACGAAGTTATTGGCGCCACATCCAATATCTAGAACTCTGCCTTTAGCAAATTTTAGAACCATTATAACTCTCTCATCGTCAATAGGGGTCAAACCAATTTTAAGTGAATTTTCTCTAGAAAGTAGTGCCAATACTGGAAAGCAAAGCCTGCTAACTAAGACCTTCCAAAGTGCCGGCTGCTTTATGGGCAATCCCTTGCTGGTATCAAAATACTGTTTCTTTTCCATGGGTTTAATTTTTTGCATATTGACCTTTATTTAATTGGGTTAATTGTAACATTGGGGTATGTCCAGCCAAAGTGCTATTAGTTAAATAATATACAAGTCAGTTAAACAATGTGGGTTTTAATTGTTCTGGGTCTTAAGCCCAGCATCAGCCCATATTTTCTCTTCTTGATGTATAATTACTATGAATAAGTATTATGAAAACTGTTGAAATTGGAGTCTTACTACCATCATATAATGAAGCAGCCGCACTGCCTTCTATACTGCGCGGTATCCCAAGCATAATCCAACAAAAAGGCGTCTCTTACAAAATAACACCCATAGTAATTGATGATGGTTCGTCTGATAACACTAGAAAGGTAGTTCTGTCTGTTAAAGGTGTCGTCCTTATTCAGCATATTATAAATTCGGGTGCTGGTGCAGCAACTAGAACCGGAATAAGTTATCTCCGAAACACAAACTACGAATATGGTGCGACCATGGACGCAGATGGTCAGCATTCTCCGGCTGATCTAGAAAAGGTATTGAGGGCCTGCCTAAAAGGAGAATGCGACATAGTTTTAGGCAGTCGACTTAAAAACACGGATGGGATGCCGTGGTACAAAGTGGTAGGTAATCGAGGTTTAAATTTTTTCACAAGAATACTTCTCGGAGTAAGTAGTTCTGACTCTCAGTCTGGGCTTAAAGCTTTCAACCGCAAGACTATAGAAAACCTTAACTATAGAGAGAATGGCTATGCATTCTGCTCTGAAATGTTGTGGCGCGCCAAGAAAGCTCAACTAACAATAAAAGAAGTTCCTATTCAGGCTATATATTCCGAATATTCAAAATCTAAGGGTCAAAGCAACTGGAACGCATTTCAGATCATAAAACAGATGGTAAGGCATCGTATTAAGGAAATTAGTTAATGAATAAATACATTTTACTTATCCTTTTAACTGCCCCACTTGCACTATATGGTTTTTTTAATGTGATACTTTCTTACAAATTGAAAAAACTACGTCCTTTACATGCGTCTATTAGACTAGTGTTTTGGGGAACATTGTTAATAGGTATTTTTAGCGTAAGACCAATCAGCGATTTTCTTTATGCTCATGACCTGACAGATACTACACCTCTTTCGATATTCGACGTACTACTTGCAACTGGAATAATGATAAGCTTGCTGTTGGTTGCCCGAACATATGCTCGTATAGCCGACCTCGAAACTAGATTGACCGAAATGCATGAAAAGTTATCAATAATTTTATCTAGTTCTAGGCTGAAAAAATAATAATGAAGGCTACGGCATTTCGTAAAAATAGCTTGATAGTTCGGCTTAAAAATTTCGCGAAAAGCGTTTGGTTCTTTCCAGTAATTTTGTTATTACCGTTGATTATTTTTACAATTCTGGGGATTAGCGGTAGTTCAATTGGGTTTTATAATCAGATCCTTTACGGAGAAAATCAGAAAGATTCAAGCCTGATCGCTAATGAACCCTTACCTATACGTTCGGATGAGTGGGTGGTAAATACGCAAATGACTATAGCCCAGGTAAAGAACGGGCTTAAACAGACCAACGTTAATATTGGTAATGGTCAGGATATGTCGGTGGTAATTGACGCTCCCTATAGTGACTGGTCAGCAGTATTTAAACCTCAAAATCTAAGCTTCTTCCTCCTCCCGCTAGATAACGCGTTAGCTTTCAAGTGGTGGGTGATGGCTTATTTGCTGATTGTAGCATGCTATCTCTTTGTTCTTAAGCTTCTTCCTCAGCAAAGAATATTGTCTGCTTTCATTTCTTTGGGATTTTTCTTTAGTCCGTTTATACAGTGGTGGTATCAATACATAACCCTCGGTACATTAGCGTACTGTTTATTTGGTGCGGTTATTTTTATAAAAATCATGGAGGAAAAGAATAAAATCAAATGTTGTTTATTGGGCTTATTGCTAGCGTACGTAGTGGCATGTTTCGTGCTAATTCTGTACCCGCCCTTCCAGATACCTTGCGCTCTAGTAATGCTCACATTTTCAATTGGCTACGCAATTGAGAGATTTGGTACTATGCCGCGTCGCAATCTAGTGAAAAAACTCATCCTCATATTATTGAGCATGCTTCTAGCTGGTTGTGTAGGCTTGGCTTTCTTGACCACCCGACCGGATACAGTTCAAGCCATTCAAAATACAGTATATCCCGGTAAGCGAGTCGTTAACAACGGCGGATATGATATTGTTCATCTTTTTAGCGGGGGGCTTGACTCTCAGTTGCAGTCAAACAAAAAGAGCGCGAACTATTCCATCCCAAGCAACAACATAACTAATCAAAGCGAAATATCAAACTTCCTTTTCATCTGGCCGTTTCTACTTATCGTCTCTATATTGTTGATTATAGTCGACTACTCTAGGTCCCGGAGAATCGATGAGTGGGCCTTACTTCTAGTCAATGCATTATTGGTCCTGTTTTTGCTAAGAATATTTTTGCCCACATTTGACCTGCTAGGAAAAGCTATTCTTCTAGAGAGCGTACCCCATAATCGTCTTATGATTGGCTTTGGCCTTCTCGGGCTTATTCAAATGACTTTGTTTATTCGCTACTTAGGAAATAGAAAAGAAAAGCTATCTAATATGTTGGTACTCTTATTTACTTCAGGAGCTTTACTGTTTGGCGCGTTGGTTAATCTCTATACAGCTCACCGTTTCCCTGGATATATTGGAAATTTCAAGGCATTAGCAATTGCACTCCTCGTAGCAATTATCATTTATTGCATCCTCGGGTTGCGCTTCTTGGTTGCAACTTTTATTCTATTACTTTTCTCTGTATATATGACTCATGGGGTTAACCCATTGTATAAAGGCACCGGTGTATTGTCTTCAAATAAGATAATCCGTAGCATCGAGGTTGCTGCCTCTAAGAGCCCTGAAGAAAAATGGGTCATAGAAAACGGATACCTCGAAAATTTTGCAATTATGGCTGGCGCGAAATCTCTTTCTGGTGTGTATGCATATCCCCAGAAAGACCTATGGAGGCTAGTAGATCCTACGGGACAGAGCGAAAGTATATATAACCGCTATGCACACGTTAGTATAAACCTAGACCGTAATCCGGAACGAATAGTCGATACAGAATTCATTTCTCCTGCTTTGGACCATTTTGGTGTTAAGACAGAACCTTGCAGCAAATATCTCAAGGATGTGGGTGTAGGTTTCGCCTTAACCGATTTACCTCTTGATTCTTCGAGTAAATGCTTGAAGCTCCTTAATACGGTACACTACCCGACAAGTAATTTTTATATATATAAAATCAATTAGTCTGCTTTTTCAGTTCTACAGGTGTTAGTTATGTTGCCAACAACTGAAAAACGATGTTATAATACTAACACGGTTAAAGTAAAAATAAACATACAATTATACAATGGCGAAATCTAGCAGAAAAACTCTATTAATAACTCTAATAATAGTTGTGTTATTTGTTGGTTTTGTTGCAGCGTTAGAGCTAACGGGTCGGACTAGTGTGATTCTCGATCGTGGGCCTAAGCGAATTATCGATACAACAACTAAAACGACCAGCGGTGCAGCATCTGCACAGTCAGAGTTCAACTCAGGTGGAAACAGAGAGCCGGCTCCAGCCCAATCTAAGCCCGCAATATCAGTGAATGATACAGGCGGATTAGAACAACCACAATCTGCCACCGCTCCACTAGTGTCTAAAGACGGCACAATAAAAGTAACCTCACCGACCAGTAAAGGATTATTTACTAGCGGATCATCATTAACCGGGAAGGCTAGCGTACCAAAGGTTTCGTACCGTCTAATTGACAATGTGTCAGGCGTAACTGCAGCCGGTGAGCTTGGTGTAGTTAATGGCAACTTCTCTGGTAAGTTCAGCTTCTCCACCAAGGCTACACAGGGCCGGCTTGATGTGTTCCAAACCGGTGCTGGTGGTGTTGAAAATAGTATAATAGAGATTCCTGTTAGGTTCAGGTAACGATTATGAATATACGCAAAACCATCCTGCTATTTTCGCTCTCACTAGTGTTATTTGTTGGCGGGCTTTCTTTTGCTGATTCACAGAAAGCTAGCGCTTATTACAACGGCGGTAAGATCATAGATAACGGCATCTTCCTTAACGCTAACTCAATGAGCGCATCGCAAATACAGAACTTCTTAGCCAGTAAAGGTAGCGGGTTAGCGTCTAGGAGTTTTGTGCTCCAATGTTATGGTGCAAATAGCCAAGAGCGTCAGCTCTACACCTCTGTTGGAGCTGCCTGTGACCAAAATATGTCGGCAGCTAATATTATTTACTACGCATCAAGGATATACGGCATTAATCCGCAAGTTATAATTTCAACTCTCCAAAAAGAGCAGAGTCTCATAACAACTGGCAACCCCACTAGCTGGCAGCTTAATCAAGCTATGGGCTATGGCTGCCCCACCACTGGCAACTGCTCCGATAATAGCACCTTCTCTTACCAGATAGACAGCGGTGTGTGGGCTATGCGTTTTCACTATGAGAGGGCTAATGGGAACAACAATTGGTGGTCGCCTAGCAGTAGCTGGGTTTGCGGCACGGAAAAGAATTTTTATAAGCCCAACCTATACCCTGGCCAGAACGTAAGCTTCTATGATGGCAACAACGTCTTATACCGAACCTACTTTATAGAAAATGCAGCGACCTCATCGCTATACTGCTACACACCGCACGCCTACAATAACCCCCAGGGCCTATATGGAAGACCCGCTTTTGGAACAACTGGCCAATACTACACAGGTAGCTACAACTTTGTTGCATCATTTGAAGAATGGTTCGGCAGCACGAGCACACCGCTAGCATTTAAGTCTGCGGCCAATTCTACTGTTTATCTTAGTGTGAATGGTTATAAGGTTGCGGTGCCCTCAATGGGTATGCTACAGGATTACGGCATTGACCCTAATTCGATTCAAACTTTAAGCCAAGCAACTGTCGACGGCATACAAACGCCCGATCTAGTCACAACAGGAATTAGTCCAACACTAAGCTATATAGTAAAATCCTCTTCGGATTCAGACGAAGACGGCGGGGCACTATACTTGATTAGTATCGCTAAAAAAAATCAGATACAATCAATGGAACAGTTTGATGACTTTGGATTTAATACACAAAATATCTCCTACCTTCCTTTGAGTTTTATCAAGACTCTACAGGACTCCGGCTTACTTTCAAACTACATAAGTACCCCCGTATCGGCAGCATTTCAGGTCAGTAGCGGGTCCAAGAGAATCATTTTTGACTATCCTACTTACGTCTCGCTAAATCCAAGTAATCACGCAACGCCAGTGAGCTATTACATTTCGGACCTTATACCATCAGGCGCTCCGATTTCGACACGTGAAGTACTTGTGAAATACGCTGATAGCGATACCTTGTATCTATTTACGAATAGTACTTATTATAGAGTATCTACGTTTGATGCGTACAATTGCTGGGGTTTTGAATCAACACTTCATACCCCCATCTACAGAGTTGCTTTTAATAATTACCTCGCTCCTTTTGCGCCCGTTTCGGACCTTAGTTGTTTAGTAAAAAATGAAACTGGCACCAACTATCTTCTCAGTAATACAAATAAGTACTCTGTGCCACCGTCTTTTGAAATAAATAACGCTCAAACAACCGCAACAAATCTATTGAGCATTTCAGAAAGATTACCCACAAGTGGATCCCCTCTTACACAATATGTAAGAGGGCGAAGCTCTCCGATTGTCTGGTCCTTGGAAGGCGGCATTAAGAAACATGTTACCACTTATTCAAATTATGTTCTCCTAAAGATTAACGCGTCACAGCTAACTTATATTGATGATTACTCATTATCGACCATACCTTCTAGTGGCATCAAACTTGGGTCGGGTCAAATCGTTAAGGCAACAGGAAGTCCTTCTGTGTATTTAATATCAGGTAACGCTAGGATACTTTACTCGAGAAGTGACGACTTTCTTGGTTATCAAAATTCATGGTCTAGTATTGAATCCTACCCTGCAGCTGTCCTCGACCAGCTATACCCTTATGGTGGTACGAGCATTAATAGGTACCTCTATGACGCAATAAGCGACAGGGTCTATTTAGCAGACCCGAATGGTTGCTACCGACTTGACTCGTCTCTATTATCTGATTACGGTCAAAGCGTGAGTGCAATCAAAACTGGTCAGTCATACACTTCAGATTTATTTGTTAATTTAATTCTAAACTCGTGCCGTGATGGAAGTAAGTATGTTAAGGATCCTTATGCGTCTGCAGTCTATTTAATCGAAGGCGGTCAGAAACGTCAGTTCTCTAGCTGGGAAGCTCTACTCCGCCACAACAATCAATCAAACCCTCAAATAATAAACATGAGCACTTCAAATTTACAAAGCTTTAATACAGGAACAAACATAAACTAGTGTTCTCCAATACCATCAATTGATGTTTGTCTAGCACAGCGTTAAGGTGTACAATTAACAGATTGATGTCACACAAAACAATCGGTGTAAAATTGAAAGTTGGTCTTAAGGTTTTGAGAAATGATGGGTTAATCGGTTTCACCCTTACTGTATTACGATTTACCGAGAAGAAACTAGCTAAGTTCTCAAATAAGAAGCATGTTAGCATCAAGCACCTAATTGATACCAAGGTTAAATACCAAGATGCACTTCAGGCCAACTACACTTTAAAGAAAAAGTCGTGGCCCGGAACCAAAAAAGACAAGCTTACATTCAACTGGCTTATGCCACCGCCCGGAAAAGGGAGTGGTGGCCATTTAAATATATTTCGCTTTATTAAATACTTAGAGGAAGCGGGTCACAATAATCGAATCTATATCTATACGCAGCACGCACCTGGAAAAATTAGCGACATTAAAGTATTGATGGGTGATTCTTACCCAAAACTCAATGCTGAAATGGAATGGATTGATAGTGGCGATGAAATGGAGCCGGCTGATGGGATACTAGCAACAAGCTGGGAAACAGCATATGCCTCATTCAATGCAAAGATAGAGGGCAAAAGATTCTATTTTGTCCAGGACTATGAACCATACTTTTATGCAACTGGCAGTCTATCCACTCTAGCTGAAAACACTTATAGATTCGGTTTCTACGGTGTTACAGCCGGTAACTGGCTGGCCACTAAGCTGAGGCGGGACTACCGCATGCAAACCGATCACTTTGATTTTGGTTCCGACAAAGACTTGTATAGCTTTAAGAACACGGAAAAAAGAAAAGAAATATTCTTTTATGCCCGCCCCTATACAGAACGCCGTGGCTTCGAAATGGGTATTATGGCACTCGATCTCTTCCATAAAAAGCATCCAGACTATACGATTAATCTCGCAGGCTGGGATGTTTCCGCATATGACATACCATTCCCCTACCAAAATCTAAAAACTTTAGAACTTGGCCAATTGAACGAACTGTATAACCGTTGTGCGGCGGGTTTAGTAATGTCATTTACCAACATGTCCCTACTGCCACTTGAATTAATAGGAAGTGGCACAATACCAGTAGTTAATGATGGCGAGAACAATACTTTAGTCTCAAATAACCCGTATATTGCGTACTCTGCAGCTAATCCTGTCGCACTAGCTAGCGCACTTTCCAAGGTGGTTAGTCGCAAAGATAGTGTTGAGTACGCCAAAAAAGCTTCAGAAAGCCTTGAAACGGCTAGCTGGGATGAATCTGGCAAAAAATTTGTGAGTATAATAGAGCGTGAAACGAGGAAGCATGACTAAAATTGTTGTTTTTGGTGCAGATGGGTTTATTGGGCAACACTTGGTAAAAAAGCTTGCTGAGTCACTAGACAATTCAATAATTGCATTTGATAGGTTCTCAAATCATCAGGTCGGACTGGATCATCCTTTCCATAACTATCCTAATGTAGAGATCGTTGCTGGGAATTTCTTCAACCGCGAAGAAGTATCAGCAGTACTAACTGGTATGGATTATGTATTTCATTTGGTTTCAGCCACTAATCCTGCAACCTCAAATAAGGACCCTTTTATCGACATCGACACCAATATTAGGAGCAGCGTTGAACTATTCCAGTTATGTTCAGAAAAAGGAGTTAAAAAAGTTATCTTTCCGTCTTCGGGTGGCACCGTATACGGTGATATCGACAGCGAAACAATTAACGAAATGACAGTACCGGCCCCAAGATCACCATACGGCATAGGTAAGCTGACCATTGAGGGCTATCTTAGATATTTTAAATTTACTGCGGGACTAGATTATATTGTTTATAGAATTGCGAACCCCTATGGGCCAGGCCAGAATATACATGGTAAACAGGGGGTTATTCCTGTCTTTATGAATAAGTTTGCCCAGAAAGAGCCCTTAACCATATTCGGCGATGGAAGCATGATCCGAGATTATATTTATATAGATGATTTAATTGAAATGATGGCAGGTTCTTACGGTAAGGACAACAAATTCTCAACCTACAACCTAGGCAGCGGCATAGGTACAAGCGTGAATCAGATTGTAAAATCAATTGAGAAATGTACAAATCACGTACCCGAAAAGACGCACCTAGACACACCCACCACCTTTGTTCATAAGAGTGTACTAGATAACCACCGCTTTATAGCTGAATTTAATATTCGCCCGATAACAAATCTGGAAGAGGGCGTCGCTAAGACGTGGGATTATGTCAAAAGTATCACATAAATATATCTCCGTTTTTATACCAGTTTTTAACGGTGCTACTTATTTGCGCGAGTGTATAAATATGATTCTCGCTCAGCAGCTACCAGATGGTTACGATCTAGAGCTACTGATTACTGATTCAGGTTCTAGAGATGAAAGCCTCGAGATTTTGAAAAGCTATGGAGATAAGATCAAGCTGAACACTATAACAAACAGCGAGTACAGTCATGGGGGCACCAGAGGCGAGGCTGCGCACAAGGCAAGGGGTGAGTTTATGCTCTACTTAAGTCAAGATGCATCGCCAGCAAACGATCGATGGATAATCAACATGCTAGAACCTTTTTTTATTAGCCCTAAGGTAGGTTGTGTGTTTGGCCGTCAGATACCGCGTCCTGATACAGCAGCAACAATTAAGCGAGAAGTCGCAAGTGTATTCGGTGGGCTCGGCGCTGCAGATTCTATAGTTATCCATCGTCCCAAATCACTGGTTGACGGGATTGCAACAAATCCCATTAACACTTTTTTTTCGGACGTTAATTCAGCTGTTCGACGTGATCTATTGGTGGGTGAAGTCCCTTTTAGAAACGTCAATTACGCAGAGGATCAAGCACTAGCTAAAGACATGCAAAAGCACGGGTACCTAAAAGCCTACACACCACTCGGCATAGTATGGCATTCAAACGAATATACAATCCGTGAATATTATAAGAGAAAATTTGATGAATATGTCGGCTTACAGGAAAGTACTCGCCTAGAGTCAAGCCCCTCAATTCGATCGCTAGTATTAGGGTGGGTTCGCCCTACGCGCGCCGACTATTCGTTTATTAGACACGACCGTGAGTATAGTAAAAAATCAAAACTACTTTGGTACGTAAGGTCCCCTTTTTACAATATTGCCGCGCAGCGTGGCAAGTATAATGCCCTCAAACACTACAAGAACCACTCAAAACGTCAAAAAATCTCCCTCGAATCGCAAAGACGCAACTAGCTGTCTTGAGTATTATGTCTTTTAATGTTACTGGGGTGTATGTTAGACCACTCAGGAATATTGTTAGTTTTGAGTGCTATTTGTTTTATTCCTGATTTACTAGCTTCGTAGACATTCTTACTGCTGACTTCAGGAACGATACAGAAGACTCTCTCAAGCGCATGAGCTAGAGTGCCATCGATACGGCCAATTTCTCGCTCAAAATCAATAATTTGAAAATCAGATTGAAGCACGCTACTTATTGCATCGATTCGAATCCAGAACATCGTACCGGCAAAGAAACCATATTCTTCACGCTTTTTGTTAATTTCCATCGCCTGTTTTTTGTCATAAATTTTTGTTAGGGCTTTTATAAAAAAGTGTGAATTGGACTCGTAATTAACACGTAGTGACATGTACTGTCCTTGCGGGCCAATAATTCCAGTCCTCTTGTTTTTTAATGTCTCATCGAGTTGGCTGAGCACATTTTCTTTAGCCGGAATTAGACTATCTAGCATTCCTGTAAACCACTCGTTTCCGTCCTTTCTGTGTGGTGATTTTTTGGAATGGATTTTTAGAACTGTTGAATAGCCGAGTTCTTCAAGTCTTGAACATACCCGGAGAAAAGGGAGCACGTCCCTACCCCAGTTTGGGACTATTAATACGTGGGCTCCTGGGAAATCCATCTTTATTTGATCTTTGAATTGTTCTTCTTTCTCAGTAAGAGTAACAAACAGATCAAAAGCTTGCCCCACCTTCATGATTTTTAGTTTTTTGCTTATCAAGCTCCAGGCTTCAGTATAGTAAAGATGCAGGATCACACCTGTAGTAGTATCATTATTTTTCTGAATTGCTGCGAGCTCTTCTCTACATACCTGGTATACCTTTTGAGCATGCTTAAGCTCATTGTATTTAATTATATTGAGCTTAGGGTTACGGCGGGCTCCATAGATGAAGGATCTTGTTCTTTGTCTTACCTTCACAAAAACCCCATTAATCAACCTAAGGGGCAGTGTGATTCTCCAGCTTAGTGACGATATGATGCTCGCCTCCTTATGTAATAATTTATCAATTTGTTCTTCGTAACTCTGTTTTTGTTCAGATAATCGATCTTTGTACGTTTGTTCTATCAAACCTATCTGCTCTTCTGCAAACATTACATAAGGGCTAACGAAAGGCAGTTTTGCTGGCTGCATAGTTCGGTCGGTAACTAGAGATCTGCCTACATACTGGTAGGCCACTGCATCTATTTCTTTCGTGCGATCATAAAATTTCTTCGTAGGCTTTAGCCCGACACCTTCTAAGCGCTTTTCTATTATTCTCTCGGGGACATATCTTTCCACCCAATCAAATTTGCTTATAGTAAAGCCCGCGTCGGCAAATACTCGCCGCACTTCTTGCTTGTCATAATAGTGAAGGTGGGTTTTATCAAGTAAACCTGTCTCGGCATATTCAAATCGACCTTCAAGAAGCATCAATCTTGTGCCTATGTGGGCCATATTGGGTATAGAAAAAATAACTGCGCCACCGGGGTTCAAGGATTTTTTAATTTTTTTTAGTGTTGTTACTGGATCAACTAGATGCTCTATAACGTCCGCAAACACGATAGCGTCGAACTTGCCGAGACGGCTTAAGTTATCAGTTTCAGCGTTCATGACATATGCCTCAGAAAGTTGTTTCTTTGCAATCTTAACATCTTGTTCATTAAGGTCTAGGCCGACAACCTCACACTTTTTTTCTTGCATGAGAGTCGCCCCCAAGTTACCGCTGCTACAACCTATGTCAAGGACTCTGCTTTCATCATCAATAAATTCAAAAATCTTATTCCAGGAGTTATTTTGGGTATCCTTTTTGTATTTATTTGCCGAGTAGTTAGACATTAGTTATTGCCGCCATTTGTGGTTAAGGGAAAATAGACCTTGCCATTGCACGCTTTCATCTTTTTTCACACTAAATTCGGGTCCATCGTCAATAAATACAATAATATCTTTATCAGTTTCACCAAAAAGACCAACTTTGAAATGATAATTACCCGCACCAATAATCATGTCGGCCTCGTAGGTTAGAATTGTTGAACTAGTCAGTTTTACTTTGTCTACAACCGTGTTAGTTCCAAATATATACTCACCGGCGTTACCATATATCGCTACTCCAACGTTCTTAATACTTTTGTTGCAATCCGACCAATCAATACTTAAGCGGACCTTGTCTCCATAGTTAACAATGTTTGCATTTAATAATTTGGTTTTGATAGTATATTTATCTGACCGAATTGCATCTTTATCCGCCATTGTTTTGTTAATTGCGTCATTGTTTAGTTTTGTATAGTCACTGGCAATGCTACTTGGATCACCAATCGAAACAATATCGCCCTTACTTGTTAGCATTGCTCTTGAGCAAAAGCGCTTTACGGTAGCCATGTCGTGAGTGACGAGCACGACAGTTTGTTTGCGAGACTTATACTTTTCAAAAATATCAATACATTTCTTCTGAAACGCTTCGTCCCCTACAGCTAAAACTTCATCAAGTATAAGG
>JBAXMV010000018.1:0-12409 GCA_037134095.1 bacterium
ATATAAAAAATGAATAACACCGAAGAAGTAATCCTAACCGGACTGAGATCCAATAATAACCTTCATTTAGGAAATTATTTAGGGGGTTTGTTGCCGATAATTGATATAGCAAAAACAAGGTCACAAAATACTCAAATCAACTTATTTGTGCCAGATCTACACAGTTTCACTACGCCTATAGATCACTCTAAGTTATATGAATCAACAATAAACAATATAAAATATTTTGTTGCAGCCGGCTTACCATTAAATAACCCTAATACGTATATCTACAGACAAAGTAGAATACCCGCACACAGTGAATTAGCTTGGATTTTAGAATGTTTTACCGGATTCGGTGAGCTGAGTAGAATGATAGAATTCAAAGAGAAATCAAATAATCTCGGTGTTGATCACGTAGGCGTTGGTTTATTCAACTATCCAGTATTAATGGCTGCCGATATATTGCTTTACGATGCCCAGTATGTGCCTGTAGGTGAAGATCAAAGACAGCATCTCGAATTTACCAGGGAAATAGCTAAAAGAATGAATGCAAAGTTTAATAATCTATTCGTAATCCCTGAAAGTACCAAGCGGCATCAGCAAAAATTTACACGTGATCAAGAACCTCGCATAAAAGACTTAGCAGATCCTAGTAAAAAAATGAGTAAATCTAATCAGTCGGCGCGCGGCATTATATATCTGAGTGATTCTCCCGAAGATGCACGCAAAAAGATTATGTCTGCCGAAACCGACAGCGTTGGAATAATTAATTATGACAAAGATAAACAACCTGGAATATCAAACCTTTTGGATATCAAAGCTCATTTGTTAGGTAAAGAAATTACAGAAGTTGTTTATGAATACAAAGATTCGACTAATTATGCTGATTTAAAAAAGGACGTAGCTGATGTGGTCGCTAATTTCCTAGAAGAATTCCAGGCAAATCTAGATAAGATAGATGTTGATGCAATATTGGATTGGCTCGAAAATTCCGAAAAATCTATGAACGAAGCTGCCAATAGTAAATTGCAAGAGGTTCATAAAGCTATCGGCTTACGTCAGTAGTTATGATGGATGATAAAACTAAAAGGTTACGTTTAGACCAATTTGTGGTTGAGCAGCACCCTAACCTCAGCAGAAGCTATGCCCACCACTTGATTATGAGCGGACTAGTAACAGTTAATGATAAAAGCATTCTGAAAGCTGGATATAAGGTTAAGCCTACCGATAGCGTAGAAATTTCATATAACCCAGAACAAGTAATAGACATTCCGAGTATAGAGCTAGATATTATTTATGAAGATGACGATTGTGTTGTTATAGATAAACCCATAGGAGTTTTAAGCCACAGTAAGGGAGTTTTCAATCCCGAAGCTACTGTAGCAAGCTGGCTGTCACATAGGATCAAATCTGATGGATTCTCGGTTCTACCTGATAACGAAGACAACGATCGATTAGGTATAGTCCATCGACTAGATAGGGCTACTTCTGGGATTATGATATGCGCCAAGAATCATCAAACAGTGGAATATTTACAGAAACAATTTGCAAAGCGAAAAGTTCAAAAAACCTATATAGCTATAATATCAGGGGCGCTAAAGGATGAAACTATGGTTATTGATATGCCAATCGAGCGCAATCCAAAAAAACCGCACAGCTTTAGGGTAGGCAGTAATGGCAAATCTGCTATTACTGAATGTCAGCAAATTAAATCAGGTTCGAAATACAGTATTGTTGAGCTTAAGCCACTTACGGGCCGAACGCATCAATTGAGGGTACATTTAACTACAGTTGGTAATCCAATTTTAGGCGATGATCTTTATGGTGGTGACGAAGCAGATAGACTATATCTCCATTCATATTCTTTGGAAATAACATTGCCGGATGGTAAATCAAAAACATTTATCGCCAAAAAGCCAACATCATTTGATAAAATATTGCTCAATGACTGATCTTGCAATTCATCAAATAACCCAGAAACAAATCGATAATTTTATCAATAACCCTTCACATGCCTTGGCGATATATGGTCCCCCAGGTTCTGGCAAGAAATCCATAATTGATCATATAGCTAAAATGCTCATTACGGATAACGATATAAGAACATTCAACATTATCGCATCCGAAAATGAAACTAACGGGATTGAAGATATTAGAAAAATTAATAAATATCTTAAAACAAAAGATGTTGATAATGGCTCTATAAATAAGATTATAACTATCGAAAATTTCGACTCGTACTCTATACCCGCGCAGAACGCTTTACTCAAAAATCTCGAAGAACCTCCAGTAGGTGCATTAATTATAATTTCAGCTACCAATAAAAATGCAGTCCTACCAACAATAAATTCACGAGTCCAGTCAATAAATTTGATACTGCCTGCTCCGGAGCAGATAGTGAAGGTATTTGAAAATCAGGGCTACGATAATTCTGATATCAAAAAATCACTCTCTATAAGCGGAGGACTGCCAGGCTTGATGAAATCCTTACTTGATGACACAGATCATAGCTTATTGAAAGCCACACAAACGACCAAAGAACTCCTCTTGGCCGATGTATATGATCGTATGATAATCTTAGACACACTCTCCAAAGACAAGTCGTTGTTGCTTGGAGTATGTGTAATATTGCAACAAATGGCACATCTATCAATTTTGTCTCTAACTGAGGCCAAAGCTGCCCGTTGGAAGAGTATTTTGGTTACTAGTTATGAATGCGAAGAGAATATATCAAAAAATGGAAATACACGTCTAATAACAGATAAATTAGCCCTCCAGCTGTAACTGTTCGCATCTGTTATGTGCTATAATTTAAGTTAAATTATGTATGGATTAATTATTATTGTTGGATTTGGTTTTTTAGCTTTTCATAATGCCAAAATTCATAATGACGAATTTGCTAACGTTTCACGCAAAGTGGGTGATCGTCTAGGTAAGCTATGGGATATTGCGCACTATAGTATGCGCGAAAATCGCTTCTTGCGCGCAGAAAAAGCGCTACTTACTATTCTGAAAATTGATGAAAAGAATGCAGCAGCTTATAATCGCCTAGGTATTTTATATGCCAAACAAAAAGAATACCGTGATGCCATTGATTGTTTTGAAATAGCGTCCAGTATTGAAGCTACCCCATCAAGCCTGCACAACCTTGGTTTGATATATTATGAAACTGAAAACTATGACAAGGCTGCTATTGCTTTCGAACAATCATTAAAAATGGAAGATAATCTTGCTGCAAGACACGTAGCCTACGCCAAAGTACAAGAAAAACTTGGCAATGATAAGCTAATGTTCCAAGAATTAGAAAAAGCCAGTGAACTAGAGCCCAACAAAGAAACCTATACGCTCCTATATAAAGCTTATAAAACTCATGAGATGGAAGCTGAAGCAGACATAATTGCAGATAAGCTCAAGAAACTCGTAGTTCCAGCCGGTAAACGCAAAAGAATACTCAGGCCACGCAGAGTTATAGTATAAAAAAACGACGTATTTCTACGCCGTAATTTTATACTTGTGAAAGTAAATTAACGTTTACTGCCAGATTTTGCAATTCTGTTAGCATCGAATGCACCAACTATTAGAGCTACTCCACCAACTACTGTTGATAGACCGATTAGCCAAATAAGTGTTAATGCGCCTTGTGCAGGTTTTGCGAATACGTAGAAACCAAATAGTGTATAAATGGTACCAGCTGCAACAAGTAGCCAGTTAGTTCTTTTACTAGCTAAACCAGCCGCGACTTGTAGCATTCCTACTACAACTGCCCAGATTGCGATCAAAGACAATACAGCTAACGCACTTGCCGCAGGATGCGAAAATACGTATAGACCAGCTATAACGCTTAATGCACCAATCAATGTACCGAACACCCAATGTCCGCTGTGGTTGATTAGTGAACCTACTGCCAAAACTGCGCCTGAAGCGAGCAGGTAAACACCTAATACTACTAAGAATGTTGATATTGTGATACCCGGCCAAGCCATGATAAGCAAGCCGAAGATTACTGAAAAAGCTCCCCAGACACCTAGTCCCCAGGCTGCTTCTTTTATTTGATTATCCATAAATACCTCTCCTTTTAATGATAAGTGTAATATACCACCGTTACGGACTTATGCAAGCATAAGCGTATTGCTTATCTATACTGCTTGTGGAAAACCTAACAGGTTTACAAATACAGTAAAATGTGCTATGATGTATAAAATATGAAAGAACAAGCTCCATACGGATATACAAGTGACAGATACGATACTTTAAGTAAAATTCGTAAGTTATCTAAACGTACAGCCAGAATCGGTAAATTAGCCGCAGCAACAACCGCAGCATTTTCTATTGCTATCGGTGCACAAAAAAATCCTAATGAAGATATAGGGTATTTGGCTATACCAGTAGCTACAAGTATGGCTGCTTATGCCGAGAGAAAAAAAACTACTAACACAATAGCCAGCACACTCAGTGCCTATGCTGCAATTCAGCAAGTTTATAACTCGAGAAAGAATTATGAACATCCTGAATACAGACAAATTAATATAGCGCCTTTTAATACGTTGTCTATAGACCAATCAAATTCAATTAAGTCAGGGCTTGAGCATACCTCATTATTTGCTGCAGGAGCTTTGATTGGTGCTGATATAGCAGGAAAAGTTCCCGAACAGGCATTGAGCGAGGAAAGAATAATGTCAGCAACAATGCTGATTGTAGCTGCTACTGTACTGTTCTCAGAAAATCATAAAAATAGGATGCGTACTTCAGAAGATTACATGAATCTTGTAGATAAAACACTTGATCATCAAGATCATATGGTGCAGGGTGCAGGATTCGAACCTGCGAAGGCATAAGCCATCAGATTTACAGTCTGACGTGTTTGACCGCTTCACTAACCCTGCATGGATAATCGCATGGAGCCACCTTCGGGATTTGAACCCGAGACCCCATCCTTACCATGGATGTGCTCTACCCCTGAGCTAAGGTGGCAATTTTTTAAAAGATAACCTAAACAATATAGCAAATTTAAGCATTTTTTGCTACACTAAAACACTGTAGGAACAGATGCCGGCATAGCTCAGTGGCCAGAGCGGCTGTTTTGTAAACAGCGGGTCGTGGGTTCGACTCCCTCTGCCGGCTCCATATTCCTTCAGTACTTGAAAAATACTTCCGTATCTGTTAATATGTATATAAGAATTTTATAAATAACGAGAGAAATAATCAGTAATGGCTAAAAAAGGTGATAAAAGAAAATTGATCGGAATGATCAGTGAAGAATCAGGTGAGCGTATTTATTACACTAGTAAAAATACTATGAATACTCCTGATAAGCTTTCGCTGCGCAAATATAGCCCAAAATTGCGTAAACACGTAATATTTACTGAAACAAAGAAAAACCTAGGTCGTAACGAAGTTAAACCTCGCAAGCACTAAGATTGTTGGTGCTTACTCATATCTAGAATTGTATTGATAAGTTCTGCTTGACTCCATACTAGTGGAGCAACACCTTTAGGTATACCGTTTTCAGGATCAAATTGTTCGCTGAGTACGCCACTACGTAATTGTTTCGCTAAGGACCAATCTAAAAGCTTCTGACTGTCTTCTATGCGATTTGCATAAGCATAGTACTGAGATAACCATAATGTGGTCACAATCCACGGATTGCCACTATATTGTTGCTTATCTAGGAAGTACTGGTCATGTTCGTATCTTATTACTCCACCACTAGGCGAAGTATTCAGTAGTTTATCCTCTACGAATTTAGCAGTAGATTTTACCATCGGGTCATCAACATCAAGTCCGCCGTACATAAATGGCCCGTATAAGCTAGATATATCTATTGTATCGTCATAATTAAGGCTACCATCTGGCATCAACAAGAAACCTTTTCTGAAATATCCATCTGGATGGTAGAGTTTATGCATGTTCGAGGCTATAGAGACTGCAGTATTATTCCACTTTATTGCATCATCGTGTCTGTTTATAATCTCAGCTAATTTAGCGGCTGTTTTAAGCCCAGCGATAACCGTACTGACCGTATAGGTTGTAGTCAAAAATTTTTCTTCCCATAAGTCATAACTCGCATGCGGCAAACCCGTCTCAATATCAATATAGGACTGCATAAAATTCGCAGCTGGTTCTATCAAACCGTGGTATAGATTTTCGATAAGTGTGGGATCTTTTTGTGCTTCATATAATTCACCTATTAGGAATATAACGACTGCAGTTTCATCTTCTTGTATAGCGAGTTCACGCCTTCGATTATGTATCAATGGATGCCAAGTACTTCCAATCGCTCTATCCGGTTGGTATTTATGTAACAAATAACCGTCTTTATGAACTGTGTCGCGGGCAAAATCAAGAAATTGTACAGCTTCTTTATAATGTCCAAGTCTGATAAGCGGCCATAGTGCATATGCAGCATCCCTTGGCCAGCAGTAACAGTAATAATCTCGTCCATAATTGAATATTGAAGAATCACCCGAGGCAAGTATCGAACCTCTATCGTCACAGTGTGCTTTAACAATCAGTAGGCTATGCATTACCGACAGCTGATTGTACTTAGGAATGTTAACTTCTGTATCTTTTAGCCATTGTTGCCAAATTGATCTTGTGTGTCTCATAAGTTCAGTCATATTGTTGCGCTTATATTGCTCATGGATTTTTGCGATATCATTTTGATTATTGCCAGCTATTATCCAATAATCTAAAGAGCGTGTATTATTAGCTTCAACATCTGTTTTAAAACGAATAACGCTATCCACGCCGCCATGTTCAACCGAATTACCGGACAACTCTCCATCTTCAGCATCTAGGTAGGTGCCTTGTTTTCCTTCTGTTGCGTATACTCCAGTCGCATATTGATCAAACATTTCGCCATTTTCAAATTTTCCTGCAATTAATAGGCAATGCCGACCTTTGTAATCTAGTATGTAATTATCTTCAGGCACATAAATCGCAGTATCGCCACGCCCAGCGTTAGAAAGCCTGAACACTTGATGCATGAAAATCCTCACTTCTCGCTTTGTTTCAGTAGGATTAACAATAGTTATATGGCGAATAAAAGCGTTCGTAGAACTATCTATATAATCTTGAGTGTGGATTGTTAAATTTAATGCTTTTGATATTAAACGGATACTACTTATTAATGCATCAGCTTCATAATCCAAACTAACTTCCCAAGTACCATCATCTGTCCAGCTGAAATTACCATCTACCCAAACACCAATTTTATGTTGGAGGCTGCGGGCATTTGTTAGATTTTCTAAACCCACATAAGGGTAATAGAAGTCATGCACTAGTGCACTCTCATCTAGTCCTACAAACATCTGTCCGTTACTGAGTACTACAGGCCTAGCCATTTAGGTTTCTATGCCTTTCTGATTGATCCTATAGACGATATCTCTATAGGCGTTCATAAAGTTCATGTGAGCTTCATAAGGGCTGTCATAAGGGCTGAAATAAGCATGTATATCACCATCGTTAAAATATTTGGTACACATATAGTAGAAATGATCTGAAGTTTGTAGTCTGCGCCAGTCTTCTATGAGTTCAAGGTCGTGTGTTTTATGTATATTATCGCGTAAATCATAGAGGAGTTCTATTGAATTTTTTTGCATAGGATTTCCTAACCATGCAGACAGGTCTCTCTCGGTATCCGCCCAGGTGATAGTGTTTGGTACGTCAATTTCATCTACTGGTTCAGATTCATTAATGATTTCACTCACTGTTTTGAAATCATTACCTTCGTGCTTGAGCCATTCAGCAGGTAAATGATCAAGAAAATCAAATATACCTGAATCTTCCCATTGATGCTCACCAAAAGTTTCATAATCCATGAATAAATTGATATTTTGTGCTTGTTGATTAGCGTTTATCCAATTAACGTATTTTTCTGAAGTGAGTGGCCATTCACTCCAATTTTTATCACTAAATCTGAAAGCTAAATCATCACTTAATTGATAGTTCTTCATTAGCAATGAAATATCTTTAGTGCCAGCAGGGCGGTATACGAAATTAGGATTGCGCCAGCCCAGTATTGGATCCCAACCTTCGGCTAAAATGCCTTTATAACCATTATTCTCGGCCCATTTGGCAAGTTCATTGTTGTAGGCTAATTCAGTATTTCTAAATACTTTCGGTTTTTGATTAAATAATTTTTCTATTATTGTTTCATGCATTTTAACTTGAGTTTCAAATTCTGAAAGTGAATAGAAGAAGGCTAAACTATGATGATAAGTTTCTGCTACAATTTCAACTCGTCCAGTTGCACAAAGCTCTTGAAAAGAACGTAGAGCTTCAGGAGCCCATAATTCAAGTTGTTCGAGCACCGTACCGGTAATTGATAAGCTCAATTTAAATTCAGGGTGTTTGTTCATGAGTCTAAGAAGAGTCTTGTTGGTAGGTAAATATGATTTCTGTGCAACTTTCTTTAGCACTCTCTCATTACTGGCATTACTTTGATATTCAGAATTAAAATAATCATGTTTAAGCGCGGCATCAAAAACCGTATAATGCCTAATTCGGTAAGGTTGGTGTACATGCAAATACAAAACAATGGATTTTTTGTTACTCAAAATGGGCCGCCTCTGCAAGTTGCCTGTGATGTCTAT
The DNA here is from genome assembly GCA_037134095.1 of bacterium. Taxonomy (GTDB): domain Bacteria; phylum Patescibacteriota; class Saccharimonadia; order Saccharimonadales; family UBA4665; genus RGVC01. The sequence continues at coordinate 8,577 of JBAXMV010000018.1, forward strand.
ATAAGCTCATCAACTTATTTGTAGAATCATCCCAAGACATTATTGAGTATTCATCAGTTGCCTTAGACGTAATTTCATCCAACAATCCAGGCGAACTTACGGCACTGGTAATAATATTGGCCATTTCATCTATGTCCCAATAATCAACCTTTAAACAGTTTTTGAATACTTCACTTACTCCTGATTGTTTGCTAACGAGTGAAGGAGTACCATAACTGATGGCTTCGAGAGGAGTTAATCCGAAAGGCTCAGATACGCTGGGCATTACAAATAAATCGCCAATTATAAAGGCATCTCGCCATTTTTTACTCCTCTGAAATTCAGTGAAGATAACTTTATCGGATATCCCGAGCTCGGCAGCTAGCATTACGAGTTCGTGATATTGTTCACCACTTCCAACTATTAGAAATAATACTTTTGGTTCAATTTCAAGAACTTTAGCAGCAGCTTTTATGAGATTTGGTATACCTTTTTGAATTGTTAAACGACCAATATTGACTACTACCTTATAACCCTGGCTTTTCAAAGATTCGATATATTGATAGCTATTTGCGATTTCATCAGTTATTTTGACATTTGCTTCGATTGAGTTATGAACTACATCTATAGCTGATGCCGGGATACCATAATCCTCTATGATCTTGTTTTTTGTATGGTTACTTACGGCAATAATTTGATCAGCCATAGCTAAAGAGGTTGCCTCAATATCCCTCACGAGTGGATTGCCGTATTGATTGCCTGATCTATCGGATTCTACAGAATGAACATGAAGTATTAGTGGTTTATTAGTTTTACGTTTAACATTTAATGCAGCTTTGAAGGTTAACCAGTCATGAGCATGGATAACATCGAATTGCCTGGAATCGACTAGCTCAAGAACACCTCTTATGTAATTTTGGTGTTGGTCGTTAATGCCAAGTTGAACTTGTGCACCTTCAGCATCAAGATATTTATGACTGTCGTAGGCAATTCCTGTCCGTTGGATTGTGCTGTAATTCTGAGGTATAGCAGCGGTAACAGTCATAAAATCAATATTATGCTCAGCGGCGTAGGGGACTATAAATTCAATTTCGGCGTTGTTAGCTGCCAATGATTTGCACAAATCATAGCAAGCAACGCCCAAACCACCACTGTTATGTGGCGGAAGTTCCCAACCCAGCATTAATATTTTCATCACCCTCGTTCTTTTTAAACTTTTTGTCTATGTTTTTATTATAGAGTTCCATCTGTTTAAGCACAAGCTAAATAAGGGGTTATTTTGACGTTTATTAGACATCATCAACACCAGGTCTATATAGTGCCCAAAACGCGACACCGGCAGCCGCAATGAAGAATGCACCTACCGTAACCGGCAAATGCGTGTTAATAGATGCCACGTAGCCTGAAATAACGGCCGGTATAGTTTGCGACAATGCTGCAACACTAGCGTTTATGCCTAAGGCTTCTCCTTGGATCTCCCGTGGTGTAACTCTACTAACGATAGTTGGTGTAAAAGCTTGAGTTAACCCGCTAAATACGGCTACAAACGGCGCCACAACAAATAACCATTTATATTGCCCGGCAGGAACTATCATGTAAGCAAGGAGTGCTAGCGCCATACCAAACATGCTAATTCGCAGCACTTGCCAATCTTTGAATATCTTAGCTACGAATCCAGTCAGTAATCCTTGGACTAAAGCTATCCACAAACCAATGTACGCGAAATAATCTCCTACATTACCCTGAGTGAATCCGAATTCTTTGAACAAATATACTGCGAAAAAAGTGGTGAAAAATGTAAATCCACCATTGAAGAGAAACGTAGATGGCATCACATGACGCAGGCCTGGTCGCGTAAAAGCTGTAGTAACGTTTTGTAATGATTTCAACAAATGAAGTTTAAATTCTTTTGATCTAGTATGTAGAGTTTCTGGTAAGAATGTGGTTATAACAAATACATTGAATAGAGCCAGTAATGAAGCAAACCAGAACGGAGTGCTGGCATTGAACCAACTAGCTATACTAGGGTCAGCTAATCTGCCACCAATATACGGTCCCAAAATGAATCCTAGGCCAAATGCCATTCCCACCAAACCAAAATTCCTAGCTCTATTTTTAGCAGTGCTGATGTCAGCAATAACTGCCTGAGCAACAGAAATATTACCTCCAGTCAAACCATCAAAAGCTCTAGAAATAAATAGTAATGGTATGTTTTTGTGAATTATTGCGTAGGCAAATACGGCATAAGATACTGACGTACCTAAAACAGAAATAATTAAAACAATTTTTCTACCCCATCGATCAGATATTTCGCCTAATATCGGAGTAGCGATGAATTGCATCAAAGGATAGATTGCACTAAGCCAACCAAGCAGGATAAATCCACTGCCAATTGACCAAGTATCTGGAATGATGCGTGCGGGAGAGTTCGGCAGAATGAGCAAGGGAAATACTGGAATTAATATGCCAACGCCCAATAAATCTATGAATATAGTTGAGAAGACCGCAAGTAACGGATATCTAGACAGCTTTTGCCTCATTTATTATGACCAGAAATTTTTCGTATTTTTCTGTAGGCTGCTTCATCGCCATATTTAGCAAACTTAGACTGGTAGGCAAAAGCGGGATTATCCGGCTGGTTTCTGTGTTTAATACCGCACCAATAGTATTCTGTTCGCTGGCCTACTTCGGCCATGTATAGGAACGCTGCATTAGTGTAGCTGCAGTACCCACAATTAATTTTTTCTATCAAACTTAAGTAGGGTAATTTTTGCCTGTCTAATACGAAATAGTTGTTGAAATAAACTAGTTCAATCCCATACATTCTGAATGCAATATGCATATAAATAAATACTGCTAAATGCGCAATCATAACAGGAATAAAGGGCAACCAAATGAACGGGATTGATAATATGTGGATTGAAGTTTTTTTGATGCTCATAATAAAAATTGGCAGGGGTACGTGGAATCGAACCACGATCTAAGGTTTTGGAGACCTTTATACTAACCGTTGTACTATACCCCTATCGTACAACATAATACATTAGAATTATGCATTTGTCATCTGTAAATACTTTCCAATATGCCCAAAATCTGCTATAAATTAATTAATGAGCAAAAAAAGTACAACAAAACCATTTTTCCTTATGCTTTACGGATACCCAGGATCCGGTAAAACCTATTTTGCACGCCAATTTTGTGAAAATTTCAAATCAGCTCACTTACAGGCCGACAGAATCAGATCAGAACTTTTCAGTGCACCTGCATATGACAAACAAGAAAACGCTATTATAAATCAGATAATGAACTACATGAGTGAAGAATTCTTGTCTGCAGGTTTGTCGGTGGCCTATGATTCAAATGTACTAAAAAGCGGTCAGCGCCGAATGCTCAAAAACTTAGCTATCAAAAACGGAGCTGTACCATTAACTATATGGTTCCAGACCGACACTGACTCCGCATTTATGCGTAATTCTAAACGTGACCGCCGTAAAGCTGATGACAAATATGCTGCTCAATGGAACAATGAAGATTTCCAAATTATAATCGATCAAATGCAAAACCCAACTGAAGCTGAAAATTACGCAGTAGTTTCTGGCAAGCATTTATTTGCAATGCAACAAAGCGCTGTTGTGCGTAAACTAAGATCACTTGGTGTAGTTGACGAAGACTCAGCTAATTCTAAAGTTATCAAACCAGGACTTGTTAATTTGGTACCAAATTCTGCTGGTCGTGTTGACATGACAAGACGTAACATCTCAATACGCAATTAAAATGCCCCACAAAATATTCTTGATTGACGATCATATCAAAGTCAAGATCATTAAAAAACGAAATAATAAGAACATCAGGTT
>JBAXMV010000019.1:0-12178 GCA_037134095.1 bacterium
AAAAATATCTTAGAAAAATGAGAATGGAAATAAACAAAATAAAAAATAATAAAGCCAAAATTCCCAAGAATTCAGCTATCGACCTAGGCGGCATCGGCAAGGGTTACCTGCTAGATGAACTATCAGCATTTTTAGACAATAAAGGTATCGAAAACTATTGGATTTCACTAGGCGGTGACATCATTTGCAACGGCCAGGACATAGACAACAGGAACTGGATTGTGGGTGTAAATGATGCTTTAGACAGTAGAGGAATAATTAGCCAGATAGAAAGTAAAAATAGCGAAAAATTTGCGATTGCCACTTCTGGCACAACAAAAAGAAAGGGCCAAAATTGGCACCACATCATTGACCCTCAAACATCAAAGTCCGCAATAACCGACATACTAACAGCCACGGTAGTTGGCAGGTCGGCAATTGAAGCTGACATAAACGCTAAAGCGATAGTCATAGCTGGCTCGAAGAAATGCGCACAATATATAAAAGCCAAGCAAGTAATAGGAGCTTTGGTTCAAATAAGCGATAATGGTAATAGCAAAATTATTAAATATGGTGAAATAAAATGATACATCTCGAAGCAACGCATCTATTAGCCGTGGACACTGCTCAAGCAGCGGTGAAAAGAGCAACATTATCTTGGGAGTGGTACGTAGTAAGAGCTTCAGGATTTCTGGCGGCTGGTTTAGTATTTTTATTGATGATATCAGGAATTGGCCAGGTTACTGGATATACTTATAAATTTCTTGAGCCCCTAAAAGCTTGGGCGCTACATAAAGCTATGGGCCTGGCTCTATTGGGTGCGATTGCTGTGCATGTAATTTTTATTGTGATAGATAACTATACACATTTTACGATTCCTCAGGTCTTGGTTCCATTTCTGTCAAACTACACCACAGGATCCACTATATTTGGAATAAAACTGGGAACTCTCGGAATAACTCTCGGAATAGTTGCGATGTACGGAATAATCTTGATAGTGGCCAGCTCACTCAAATGGATTGATACCCGAAAAAAAATATGGAAATGGATCCACTACATAAGCTACCCTGTAGTATTCATGATATTTATCCATGCAATTTACGTTGGAGCTGATCTAAAAGACGGTGGCATCCGTGCTGCCTGGACTCTTTCAATGTTAGTAATCTTTATAGCAATAATTTCCAGACTGCGAAGAGCTGGCAGCTTAAAGCGCGAAGATTGAAATTAAGTGAATAAAAAGGTATAATATGAGTATGTCAAACCACGAACAAATTATTATGGCTATGACCGTCGCCGAAATAACTACTCCTGTCGAAAAAACACCGACAGAGCATCTTCATGATAGCCACGACCATAATCATGATCACGCTAGTGAACATGCCGCAGAACCTGCAAAACTTACGATTCGTGAGAAACTTGGTAACTGGGCAATCTCAAAATCTGGAATCATGCAAAACCAACACGTAGAAAACATTACTGCTGCAACCTGTTGCGGAGCAGTTTGCCGCGCTGATTTACCGATAGTAGCAGCCTACATTGCCACCACCGCAGTTGCTGCCGTACACAAACCAAAAACCGAAGAATAAACTATTTTAAATAATTATCTGTAAGCTTCCGCTTGTAGATTAAACAAATTTGCGTACACACCTTTATGCTCCATAAGCTTTTTATGTGTGCCTGATTCTTTAATCTTGCCGTTTTCTATCACATATATTTTGTCGGCGTTTTTGACGGTTGAAAATCGGTGAGAAATAATTATCACTGTCTTGTCACTCGTTAATTTTTCAACTTTATCAAATATCTCATTTTCTGCTTTAGCATCAATTGCAGCTGTCGGCTCATCTAGTACTAACAACGACGCGTCACGATAAAACCCCCTAGCAAGCGCTACCTTTTGCCACTGCCCTGTAGACAAGTCAACTCCGTCGGCAAAACTATTGCCAAGCATTTGATCATATTGATTAGGGTACTTGGAAGCTATTTTGTCAGCACCTGACTTTTCAGCCGAATCAATAATTTTGTTACGGTCTTTCGGCGAATTTATCTGACCAAAATATATATTGTCGCCAAGCGAATATTCGTATCTTAAGAAGTCCTGAAAAAGAATGCCTATCTGCTGGTGCCACTCCTTTAAGTCAATGCGCTTTATGTCAGTTCCGTCTATCAAGATACTGCCCTCGTTTACGTCATAAAATCTAGCCAATAGTTTAATTATCGTGGTTTTGCCGGCACCATTTTCGCCAACAAATGCGACTTTAGTGCTTGGTTCTATGATTATAGAAAAATCATCTAGAATTTTTTCACTAGAACCGGGATAAGAAAATGTTACATTCCTGAATTCGATCTTCGGTACATGGTTTTTTTGAATCACAACTGGGGCAGTAATATTGACAATTTTTGGTTCATAATCAATGACCTCAAAAAGTTCAGCTATATATTGGCTTTTGTCGAATATATTTGAGGCGTGCCTGAAAGCACCATTTACTCCACCTTGAAAATTTATAAGTACTTGGGTGTAATAGGATAAGCTGCCTAACGATATGTTTCGGTGAAGAGCCTGGAATATTATATAAATCTCAATACCAAGGTAAACTGCAACATCAACCAATCCAGATAAAACTCCCCGCCTGAAAGCTTTTTGTAGTATTTTATCGTTTTTCTTGGCAAAGACTTGATTAGTTGTTCTAAGATTTTTCAAAAACTCCTTATAAAGATCGAATAATTTTAGTTCCTTAACGCTCAGATTACTACTCACTAATCTACTGATATATTCATGTCTTTTACGAATAGATGTATCGGCATCCCATATTGTCCACTGAGCCTTAGACGCCTGTAGCTGATAGATGAGTGTAGGTATTGCAGATAATAATATAAGTACCGCAAACATCCAATTCAGATACAAAATTGATATAGTGGCAATCAGAACTGTAAGTAAGCTCTGGAGCAGCCAACAAATGTCTTGAAACATATTTATGGGTCGCCAGTTCATATTTTCTTTTGCATTATTTAGTTTGTCGTTGAATTTATCATTCTCAAAATACTCTAAATCAAGCTCAGATACATGAGAAAGTACTTTTTGGTTCATGTGCATGGGTAGCTTGACCCAAAGCTGCTTCTCGTATTTACGAGTCAGGGTACTATTGACGTCTTCGATCAGCATGGTCAGAAGCCTGAAACCAATCAAAATTATCAATTGATTATAGCTAGTATTGTTCGTACCGATGAAATGCACAACAAAATTTATTATTTGAGCGTATATGTAGGCATTTACAAATGGTAGTACTCCGGAAGCACTAGTTGAAAGCATAAAGCTTGTAGCTAGTTTTTTATCTAGTTCAAATACCGTCTTAACTAACCTGATTGAGGTAGCTGAAACGGACTTAACCGAGTTGAGTTTAGACTTGCTTACAAACGAAAAATCCATATATTACTCTTATGTTAATGTAACCCAGGAAAAATCCAAAGCAGAATCAATAGATTAATTTTTATAGTAATACCAATAATCACAGAATACTTACTGAAAATTCTTGGTATTTTTTTAAAAAGTCGACAGAAATGTCGACTTTTTTCTTGGGGGTGCAGCAAGGGGATAATTTACGCTTCTTGGTTGAGGGAATGGTTCGGTGGAGGGTTATTATTGGTTATAGTTATGAAAAATATGAATAAAAACCTGAGTAACTATATTAGCTACTTTTCAATCGTCATTAAGTAGTTATCAGAATTAAGTTGGGCAGTGCATATTGCCCCAATTAGAATATCGTCTTTGACTGTGTGTTTACCCCCCTTTTCAGAGTCAGGGTCATTGTAGTAATAATTCCCATCAGAATAGCCAGTTATTACAATGGCATGTTCAATAGCTTTTCCATCTATTGAGTTTGCCTCATAGTTTTTGATGTCAGGATTGTAGCTTGCTCGAGGATAATCATACATATAATTAAAGCTAATGATAGCCAGAATTGGACCTTTTGATAATAAGCTCTGCAATAGAGTATTCGTGCACTTCGAGATACTGATAGTCCCTCCTGATTCTAAGAACGAAGCGTAGGCATCAATAAGTAATGGAGCATATGGAGTTTTAGCAGTAGCTACGCCATGCTTTTGCATAATTTTAACTTCTGCTAATAATTCTTGTTGAGATAATGAGCCCCAACTACGGTCAATGATTTGGGTATCGAATACGTGCATTGTGGCTGATACATTGTGAGTTTTTTTAAGCCATGTTCCTATGTCGGCAAAAAGTGTGCCCATAGGCTTGCCTTCGCTGCTTACTCTTACAGGTACTGCAGCTTCGATATTATCTGCACTTTCATCTATGTTATAAAAGCTTAGAAACTGTGAAGTAGAAGTTTGGACACAGTTTGATGATGAGCTCTGCGTTTTAAGTGGGATATCGTGCTTTATTTCCATTACATAATCATACCACCAAAAAAACTCCCCGACTAAGAGGAGTTTTTTAAGTGCAAATTTATTGGAGAGCCGTAGTGGGACAGCGCTTCCCTCGCCTTATGGCTCGTCGCTTCTCCGTTCGCTTCGCTCACATACGCCGAACCGTTCAATAGTCCATTGCACCAACCAAGAAAAAAGCCGACCATAAGGTCGACTGTTTTCTTGGAGGGCCCAGTGGGACTCGAACCCACGACACCCTGCTTAAAAGGCAGGTGCTCTAACCGGCTGAGCTATGGGCCCGTGTTTCCATAGCTGATTAACTTCTTACATTATGCTGATTTTCGCCAAAAAGTCAATAATCGACTAGTGTTTTTTGTGTTTGCCGTGACCGGTTTTTGGCCGCTGCATCCAAAGCACCAACAGACAAACCAAGGCGCTGGAACCGACTATCACAGTTTGTGCTTGCTTGATCTGGTACCAAATATCGGAATTAAGGATATCGTAGCGCACTCCGCCGGGTAATAGTGGCACCACCAGAAGTGCGCCGAGTAAACCAACTCCTGCCGCAGGTAACAAGTTAAGTATCATTTTCCCTTTACCGTTTACTGTTCTAATCATAAAGATAGTAGTTAGTAGCACTGGGGTAAGTAGTAGCGCTAATCGCACATTATTATGAGTCGGGTTAATAATTTGCTGAATTTGAGGTGAAAGTAAATTCACAAAATTATTTGAATTAGGGCCTACGAATTCTACTAATATATTGCCCAGGCAAAGACTCAAAAATACTAATGAAGCATTGATACGCAGCAGCATCAAAATAACTACTGGAGAAAGTATAATGGCAGCTAAAATTATTGCAGGATTCATGCTCCTATTTTAGCATGAGCGGTATATTTTAGGCGCCGACTTTATCTTTGCGTCGACCAGCTTTGGCAGCCTGTTCTACGTAATCTAGGATAGATGAAGCGACGTTGCGTCCAGTCACCTTTTCGATCGCAAAGCCTGGGCTTGAGTTGACCTCGAGTACCAGCGGTCCACGTTCACTGCGCATCATGTCTACACCACAAACTGGTAAGCCAATTGCTTTGGCGGCCTTCTGAGCGGTCTTGCGTTCCTCTGGTGTGAGCTTGATGGCCATACCTTCGCCACCTTGGTGGATGTTTGAGCGAAAATCATCGTCTAGACTCTGTCTTAGCATGCTAGCCACAACTTTGCCGTTTACCACGAATGCACGGATGTCTACACCAGCACTTTCCTGGATAAATTCTTGCACCAAAAAGTTCACGCCCTCTACATAAAATGCCTGCATCACAGCGAGTGCCGCTTTGCGTGTTTCGGCCAATACTACGCCATTGCCGTGTGTACCACGAGCCACCTTGATAATTACTGGCGCACCACCAACTTGTTCCAAAACGTCGTCAAAATCTGCAGTTTCGCGCACAAACACGGTTTTAGGAATTCCTACACCTGATTTTGCTAACAACTGCATACTTCGAAGTTTATCTCGTGAACGAACAATGGCTATTGAGCTAGTTGTTGTAACCACATTTTGCATTTCGAACTGCCTAACCATTGCTGAACCGTATTTAGTAAGGCTAGATGATATACGAGGAATAATCACATCAACATCTTTGACTGTGTCACCTTTATAGTGAACCTGTGGTTTACCCTGCTCGAGTGTTACGTAGCATTTTGCATAGTTAATTACACGAACTTCGTGCCCGCGTGCTAATGCCTCTTCCTTGAGTCTTTTGGTAGAGTAATTTTTTGGTCCTTTTGATAAGATAGCTATTTTCATGATTATTTATCCACCTTAATTTTTTTAATTGGTTTATTAGGTTTTTTGGTGACGTCGACTACAAATTTACCGTGAAGAGTGCGCCTACCTACAAGTATTGGGTAACGATTTCTCGAACGATTAGCTAGCGTAAAGCTGGCTCTGATAGTTTTACCGGCTACTATGGTCTTAAACTGTACTTTATACCTATTTTCACTATGACCAAAGGAGTTTTTAATGGTTTTTACTTCATAGTCACTGACTTTGATACGCTTACCGGTGAAGTATTTGGATGTTTTATCGAATAAATAGAAGCTAAGTTCATTATCTTTTACTGAAATCTTGCTGGCCCAGATAGCTGAAATGTCTGCTCCAGTATCAATTTTAGCGGGCACGCGACGAATACTCTCGTTTGGCAACGATAGGTACTCAACTTTACCGATGTGAATTAATTGTTCCATAATTTTTAACCAGGCTGTTATTATACCCTTTTGGCACTAAAATGTCAATATATTTACCCTGTTAGGGTACTCTATTTTTGGACGCCTTTTACCCTTGTAAAAGCAACGTAAATTAATCCTGCAACTACCATAAATACGGCTATAAGGAGCGGCACAAGACCTGATTCGTTTAATTTCTGACGCTTCATTAAGCTACATTATCGTAGCTATTGGCTCGCAGTGCAAGTAGCTTATGCTAAATTACCAAAGTTTCTTTTTGCTATCGGTATGGGAAAATTCTTTGAGAAGATCCTGTTGCTTCTTGGAAAGCTTGGTAGGAGTATCGACTATGATAGTTACAATATGCGCACCCCTTGATGAACCCTTGATGTGGGGTACTCCGTGGCCAGAAAGCTTAAAATCTGCTCCAGATTGGGTACCAGCAGGGACTTTCATAGTTACTGGACCATCTACGGTGGCCACATCTACCTCTGTTCCTAAGGCTGCCTGCACCATATCGATATGCTCTTCGCTCAATATCAGATCACCTTCTCTAGTGAAATGCTTGTGAGGCTTTACTCTGACGTTTACATATAAGTCGCCCTTCGGTCCATTAGCCATTGCCTCACCATGCTCACGCAATCTAATTGTCGCTCCATCATCTATGCCCGCCGGTATTTTGAGGTCAATTTTTTGCTTCTTGGCTTGAGTACCTTTGCCCTTACAAACTGAGCAGATTTTATCTGGGATTTTGCCTCTTCCCTGACATTTTGGACATGTTGCGGCTTGCTGAATATTGCCAAATACGGTTTTCATCACATGCGTAACTTGTCCGGCACCCTTACACTCAGGACAGGTCTTGAGCTCATGTCCAGGCTCAACTGTTGATCCCTTGCAATGCTCACAGTTATCATCGAGATGTATGTGCAGCGATACTTCAGTGCCAAATACGGCTTTTTCGAAGGAAATTTCTACGTTCGACTCTACATCACGGCCACGACTTTGGCGCTGTGCCCGCTGTCCGCCAGCGTTGCCACCAAAAAAACTACCAAAAATATCACCAAGACCGAGGTCTCCAAAATCAAAATTAACATTTTGCGCTTGGCCATAGCCACCAAAAGGATTACCGCCAGCGTTACCGCCTACGCCGGCATGACCAAACTGGTCATAACGTTTTCGCTTCTCACCGTCTTTTAGTACTTCGTAAGCCTCGTTAAGTTCTTTGAACTTTGCTTCGTCACCACCGCGGTCTGGGTGATGCTCGATAGCTGATCGACGAAACGCTTTTTTTATTTCGTCGGCTGAAGCTTCCTTCTTGACTCCTAAAATTTCGTAGTAATCTCGTTTTGTTGCCATATGCCTCTATTGTACTTGGTTTAATGCCGAGATTTGCAGATAAATCTTAGGCTTTTTTATCTTCTTCTTTTTCGTCTACGACTTCGCCTTCAATAGCTTCTTCAGATTTGTCGTCGTCATTTTCTGATTCGGCATCTTTAGACTCATCAGCAGATGCTTGCTCGTACATTTTCGCACCGATTGGCATCAATTTATCATTGAGTTCTTTGGTTGCGTTTTCTAGAGCCTCTTTATCGGCCTTTTCGTCGGCAACAACTTTCTTGGCTGCTTCTACAGCTTCGTCGAGAGTTTTCTTGTCTTCGTCGCTAATCTTTTCTTCATTATCTTTCTTCATCTTCTCAGCCTGGTAAACAGCGCTATCTAGCATGTTTCTAGACTCTACAAGCTCTTTCTTGATCTTGTCTTCTTCGGCATGTGTTTCAGCTTCCTTAGCCATTTTTTCAACTTCTGTCTTGTCTAGGTTGCCTGATCCACTGATAGTTATGCTCTGTTCTTTGCCAGAACCTTTATCTTTAGCGGTAACATTTAAAATACCGTTAGCATCGATGTTAAATGTCACTTCAATTTGTGGTACGCCGCGAGGAGCTGATGGGATGCCGTCTAGGATAAAACGACCCAAGCTTTTGTTACCCTCAATCATGTCGCGTTCGCCCTGGCCGACATGAATTTCCACTTGTGGCTGATTGTCGGCAGCCGTAGAGAACACTTCGCTCTTGCTAGTAGGGATAGTTGTATTGCGCTCGATAAGCTTGGTCATTACTCCGCCCATTGTTTCGATACCAAGACTAAGAGGAGTAACGTCTAGAAGCAATACGTCTTTAACGTCACCCTGTAATACACCACCCTGGATGGCTGCGCCGATAGCAACAACTTCGTCAGGATTTACGCCCTTCATAGGTTCCTTACCAAAGATGTTTTTAACTTTTTCTTGAACAGCCGGCATGCGGGTCATTCCGCCCACTAATACTACTGCGTCAATATCGCTGGCCTTAAGTCCTGAATCTTTCAGGGCCTTCTCGCAAGGATCAGCAGTTTTAGAGATTAAGTCTCCTACTAGATCTTCTAGTTTGGCACGAGTTAGTTTGTGTTCGAAATGCTTAGGGCCGTCTGCATCAGCTGTTAGGAATGGTAGGTTGATGTTAACTTCTTGGGCACTACTAAGTTCAATCTTGGCTTTTTCGGCTTCATCACGCAGACGCTGCATAGCTGCATTGTCTTCCTTGATATCAATTCCGTGTTCTTTTTTGAATTCTTCTGCAAAGTGGTTGATGATTACTCGGTCGAAATCTGCACCACCTAAGTGAGTGTCACCATTAGTACTTTTTACTTCAAAAACACCGTCACCGAGTTCCAAAATGGACACATCGAAAGTACCACCACCTAAGTCGTATACGGCAATCTTTTCGTCTTTTTTGTCACCTTTATCAAGTCCGTAAGCTAGAGCAGCAGCTGTTGGTTCGTTGATGATGCGCTTTACTTCTAGGCCTGCGATTTTACCGGCGTCTTTAGTAGCTTGGCGCTGAGAATCATCGAAATAAGCTGGTACAGTAATGACTGCTTCGGTTACTGTGCCTCCGGTGAAAGCTTCAGCATCAGCTTTAAGCTTACCGAGGATCATGGCACTTACTTCTTCTGGGCTGTATTCTTTATCTCCCATCTTAACCTTTACACCATTACCGCTCTTAACGATTTCATAACCCATAAGTTTTAGATCGCGTTGAACTTCTTCGTCTTTAAAATTGCGACCAATTAGGCGCTTAACTTCATAGATTGTGTTTTTGCTATTAGTAACCTGCTGACGACGCGCAACTTGGCCAACCAGGCGTTCACCATTTTTGTTAACGGCCACTACAGAAGGGGTTGTACGATTACCCTCAGAGTTAGCGATTATTTCTGGCTTGCCAGACTGCATTACAGCCATTGCTGAGTTAGTTGTTCCTAAGTCGATTCCGATTATTTTACTCATAATTTATAGTTTACCTTTCGTGTTTAAAAGCATTAGTAACAATTGATACTTTAATTCTAAATAAATTAGCACTCACATGTCAAGAGTGCCAAAATACTTTTTTTACAACAGCCTACTGTTTTTGTACACGAACCATAGCGTGTCGAATAACATCATCACCTATTTTGTAGCCAGATTGGAGCTCTTCGCTGACTATTTCGTCATTTCCCTCTCCGTCGTCCATGCTTACTGCTTCATGTAAGTTCGGATCAAAGTGCTCGCCAGTAGTTTTTATTTTTTCTACGCCCATACCACTGAGAGTAGTTTCGAACTGCTTCACAACAGCTTGAACACCCTTAATGTAATCATTGTCTTGCAGATCTTCAGGTGCATGCTTGAGTGCTCTTTCGAAATTATCTACTACGGGCAAAAGCTCTCCGATAACCACCGCTTTTACGCGATTACGCAGGACTGCGGTCTCGGCCTCGTGACGACGACGCAAATTGGTTGCATCGGCTCTTTCGCGCATTAATGCTTCGGTTAATTCACCTATTTTAGCTTCAAGCTCGGTGTTGACTGCGGCTTTAGGGCTTTTTTTAGGTTTATCGCTTGCTTGTTTATTCATAAAGTACCTCTTCTAATTGTTGTCCAGCTTGGGCGACTAAATTCATTACATCTCGATAACTTTGGCGAGTTGGCCCAAGCGTACCGATATAACTAGTATCGCTAAATGGGCTGCGGAAACGGCTAATAATAAGGGTGCAGCCAGCGGCTCTTCCAATTGGATTTTCGCTGCCGATGTATACACTTAGTGGTTCATTGGGAGCGGCTTCACGAAGCCAAGGCTCGAGATTGTCTAGCAGCTGGGCTACCTGTTGCACGTTATTTTGATTGGCGGCACCCCTGTTAATTCCATTCATAAACTCAGGTTGTCCGAATAAATTACTTAACCCGCTAATATAAAGCTGATTACCAATCGTAGCAATTCCAAGATTATGAGTAAGTTCCACTAGAGTATCTACGGCACTACGAATCATTCTTTCTGGAGCTCCAGCACTATGTACTCGTGCAGACAATGCTTTCTGACCTCTACTGCCTATTAGATTTACCGGTTCCTCGTCGTTAGTTATTTGATTAACGTAGAAACGGTAGCCCTTATCTGTGGGAATACGGCCAGCGCTGGTATGTGGTTGCATAATAAGTCCAATTCTTTCAAGCTCGGCCATATCAGCCCTGATAGTTGCCGAACTTACCTTGAACAATTTTGCTAGCAAAGTACTACCAACAGGGCTGGCAACTTCTGCGTATTGTTCGACAATGGCACTTAAAATGTTTTGCTGGCGAATAGTCATATATTAACTAATCTTACAATCCTAGCACTCGCTAGTCAAGAGTGCCAACTACTTCAGGGATTCTAATAATAGCTTGGTGTCTAGCAGTAATTGCTTGGCAAGCTGACGTGCTTCATCATGCTCTTTGGCAGTTTGAGAATCCATTTTTGCTAAGCTATTCACCTGCTCGGCTGCTTCTTGCACAGAACTATTGATAACAAATTTGTAATAATCTCTGTCTAGAGCTGTCGCTAATTCAGTAGCAGCGCTTTCCATGCGATTTTTGTATTCTTCTGAGCTCATAGATCCTCGTTTTTTGATTCGGCGTTGCCATTCTTCAAAACTAGGCGGCAATAGAAATATTGCGAGAGTATCTGGCTTGACGGATGTTGCACTATCGGCGCCGGCTATTTCTGCATCAGTGATAGCTATTTTGTCGGCTTCTTGAGCTTTTTGAATTTCCCGTACGCTAATACCGGAAACTTGCTGGTTATGAATTACTGCAGCCTCTAAGTATTTGCCGTCTTTTATGTCCTGCAGCACTTCTTCTTCGGAACGGAAAAAATATTCGACACCATTTTGCTCGGGTACGCCATCATTTATTCTTTTAGCGCGTGTGGTATCAGAAACAATAAAATGATAATCGCCAGTCTTTAAAAGCTCTCTAATCACCGTGTTGCGGCCTGAAGACGACGGAGCTACCAATAAAACCAGTTGGGTTTGAGAAAGAGTCAGTACCGACTCACTAGACAGTTTATAGTCAGTTAACAATTCATTAAATTCATTTATGTGTTTGAGTTTATTCATTAATCTCTCTTTAACATTACAGTGAAGGCCTCTGACGGGATGTCTACTTTGCCGAAACGCTTCATGCGTTTTTTGCCTTTGGCTTGTTTGGCGAGAACTTTTTTCTTACGTGATACGTCTCCGCCATATAGTCCAGTAGTGACGTCTTTACGGAATG
>JBAXMV010000020.1:0-11934 GCA_037134095.1 bacterium
ATTTACACCATGTTTAAATCTACAATCAACCAAGAAGTACTCAATTCTCCAATACTACCGACAGTTGTACCCGAAGATATCAAACCTGATGAATCAGGTATAAGTAATTTTGAACCAGATGTCGAAACAGTAATAGACCAGGTGGCAACTAGGCTGATTGAAGCCCAAATATGGCAAGCAATTTTGGAGAGTATGGCCAGTGAACACGCTATGCGCATGGTTGCCATGAAAAACGCTTCAGATAATGCCAAAGATCTAATCGACGATTACACACTGGAGTTAAATACTGCCCGACAGGCTGCCATCACTCAAGAATTAGCCGAAATCAGTGGTGGCGCGGAGGCTATGAATGAATAGGCCCAACCAACCCGTGCCGCAGCTATATATGCGCGATGATAGCCCGAATTTTATGAGGCGACACATTACTCCAATGACGCAATTAGATTTTCATGCTAATCCAGATATGTTTACAGAAGAAAATGAGCGACTTCAGGCAAAAATTGGTGCCGAAGTAATGCGTCAAGAGTTCGATAATTTGATCAATACATTTAATGAGCCTATAGAAGATAACAGGATTTAAGAAATATGAAGAAGGAGAAATAATGGCAACTACAGCGACAAAGAAAACTGGTAAGATAACCCAAATAGTTGGAGTTGTTGTGGACGTATCGTTTGACGATGGCCACCTGCCAGCTATATACAATGCTCTCGAAATTAAGCAAGATGATCAAAAAATAACCCTCGAAGTTGCACAACACCTCAGCGAATCAAGTATTCGTGCGATATCACTAGGTTCAACTGATGGTTTAGAGCGTGGAGCTGAAGTGTTTGATACTGGTGCAGCGATTAGCGTACCTGTAGGCGACAAAACATTGGGACGCATGTTCAACGTGATTGGCGAGCCGATTGACGGCAAGGCCGGTACCTTCTCTACTGTAGCGCCTATCCATAAGAATCCACCACCATTGATAGACCAGTCAGGTAGTGTTGAAGTGCTTGAAACGGGTATTAAAGTTATTGACCTTATTGGCCCTATGACCAAAGGTGGAAAAGCCGGACTGTGTGGTGGAGCTGGTGTTGGTAAAACTGTCTTGATCCAAGAATTAATCAACAACATCGCTAAATTTCACTCTGGATATTCAGTTTTCGCAGGTGTTGGAGAACGTACTCGTGAAGGCAATGACTTGTATTATGAGATGGAAGAATCAGGAGTGCTTAAAAACACTTCTCTAGTATTCGGACAGATGAATGAGCCACCAGGTGCACGTTTACGCGTGGCATTATCTGGCTTAACTATCGCCGAAGGCTTCCGTGACAAAGGTAGTGACGTGCTACTTTTTGTCGACAATATCTTCCGCTATACCCAGGCCGGTGCCGAAGTGTCAGCACTACTAGGCCGTCTGCCTTCAGCTGTAGGCTATCAGCCTAACCTTGCCCAAGAAATGGGCCAGCTTCAGGAACGCATCACTTCAACCAAAGAAGGCTCTATCACTTCTGTACAGGCCGTATATGTGCCAGCTGATGACCTTACCGACCCTGCCCCAGCTACAACCTTCGCCCACCTAGACTCTACAATCGTTCTAAACCGTGCTTTAACAGAAATCGGCATCTATCCAGCTGTTGATCCTCTGGATTCAAGTTCTACCATTCTGGATCCAGAAATTGTTGGAGAAGAACACTACAATGTAGCTCGTGAAGTACAGCGAGTCTTACAGCGCTACAAAGATCTTCAAGACATTATCGCAATCTTAGGTATGGAAGAGCTCTCAGAAGAAGACAAGCAACTTGTGGCCCGCGCTCGACGCATTCAGCGCTTCCTGAGCCAGCCTTTCTTCGTGGCTGAGCAATTCACCAACAACCCAGGCCAATACGTTAAACTATCTGATACCGTACAAGGCTTCAAAGAAATCCTCGAAGGAAAACACGATGATAAGCCAGAAAGCGCCTTCTATCTTAAGGGCGGTATCAATGATGTTAAGAAAGCTAAAGGCTAAAACAAAGTGTTTCATTTTCAGCTAGTTTCTTTAACGGGCACAATCTTTGACGGCGAAGTGCATGAGGTAATCCTGCCTACTCTTGAGGGTGAAATTGGCGTGTTGCAAGACCATATGCCACTTGTTAGCGTTGCTACTAGCGGCATGATTGCAGTACGCAAAAATGCCAAAGATAATGATGCTAATCGAGATTACTATGCTGCTAGCGGAGGCGTAATCGACGTAGTTGGGAACAGCCTAAAAGTGTTAGTCGATGAAGCTGACCACTCCGAAGGAATTGATGAATCCCAAGCTCAAAAAGCCTACGACTTAGCCGTTAAAATGAAGGCTGAAGCCAAAGATCAAGTAAGTCTCGATCATGCCCAACAAATGGTTGATAGATCATCTGTAAGACTGCAAGTCGCTGGTCTAAAACGACGTCGCCACCGTCCGTAAAATAGTTCGATTTTCGATTTCCTAAAAAAAGTATTTACTAGGCCTTTTATTTGTGATATATTTCACATTTGTGATTTATAAATAAATACAATATAAAGGTAATAAATGTCCTCAAGAGAATTAGCTCTTAACATTGAGCAACGATATCCCGAGCCAGCAGACCAATCAGAAAGTACTGCCTTAAGCCTCGATTTCTTTACAGAAAAATCTAGTTATTCCCCATTTAGCTTAACAAGTGATCATAACCGAATCATAGGATGCATAGACCCTAGAGACCCTATTGATGTTGCTCCAGGTGATCATAAAGTCGTTATTCAAACCGCTGGAGGTGCAGCCGGCGAAGGCGTAGACGCATCTATATACGACAGTATTATCAATGACTTCAAGCCTTCTGATATAGAGTCTGCCATAGAACGCGATAAGCATGTTAGAGGTATAACTGTTCTTGGTGCTCATCATGACTGTAAGTTTATTGGTGGTATGCCTTCTGTACTAAATGAAATGCATAATCCTTCTAATTTTACGATTGATAGCGCAGCTAAATGGGCAAACTACTTCAACCAACCAAAAACCTTTGGTAGGCACATTCGAAGAGTTATGGAGGCTGCAGGCGTTCAACTTGATTACATACAAGAGAAAGACCGTCTGCATGATTTAGTTGAACATATCGATTCTCTTCGTCCTGATCACTCTAATGTGAAAAGGTTAATCCGAGAAAACACTGCCAAAGTTTATGTAGTGAACTTGCATCCTCATGTAGGACTAGACCGCAACGCTAAGCCCGCTAATCCTGTAACAGCTTCTGCTATCCAGGGCTATCACGATAGTTTGGCGGCATCTTTGGGCGATATTATTGAATCTCACAATATAGAAAGACGAGAGCGCCAAGTACGAGTTACGTCTATGATTTTGCGAGCAGCGGCAACCAGAACGGTGCTTACTCGTGGCAATTCAGATACAACATTTATTGAAGTGACGCCGTCAAAAACAGGCCTAGAATTTTCAGAAGATAAATAATAGATGGATAACACATTAACTTCCACTAGTGCTTCTATTTCAAATCTCGGGCCTTTGAGCGATCTATGTTGGCCAGGAAAGATTTCGGCTAGGTTGCTTATCAAGGAGGGTGTGGCCCACGAAGATCAGATAAAAGATTTGATCAAGAACATTAACAATTATTATCATCCAACGAATGTTGCGGCAAAAACACGCTGTATTGATGGGCGTTTTGACCCCGATTTTGAACTGAGCGGCTTAGGCCCACAAGTGCCAGGCGGTTCAGTCGGCGCGACACTGGCCTATAAACTTTCTGCTGGCCGTAGTAGTCTAGTGGACAGTAATTTTTCTGATGATGCAGAGCAGATGTTCAAGACTTTCGAAAAACTGAACATAACACCAGGTGCTCATCGCGATGAACATGCGGATGGAATAAATGCGGTTGGCTGTGGGGCAATTGATAAAATGAGTCTTGCAGTAGACCTATTGAGCGACAAAAAATATGTGAATGCTATATATGAACTTAGTAAGGCGATGATTGGTGAGGGCTTCAAAGATGATAATTTCTACAATGTGATTGGCGCAGCTGTTACTTTGAATGCTCGTTCTTCGGACTATTTCGGCAACCGATTACTATCATTTGATAAACTGGAAGAACACGTGACAAATAGTGTCGCTACACTACTGGGAAATCATCAAGAATGCATAGTAGTAGCCAACTATGTTAACAACACTACCTTAGCAGCTAATGTTCTGCTTGAAGATTACAATGGGATCCAGGTTTTCAATTATGATGTTTGGAGGACTTTGGACCTGGCGGATAAACTATTCCCTACTAAATCGAGAGCTAATGATAAGGATCTTTTTATAATGGCCCGCGCTATGACAGCCGTGGCAACTCTTATGTGTCTTACGGATGGTAGTCAGACCCTGCTGATTAGAAGTTAATGCTTTACAAAATCCCGATTGCAGTGGTACTCTAGTGACATCAATTTAAGTGGAGGTTCCATAAATGTTTGGAAAACGACAGATAGCTACATTAGTGGCTGAATTTTTGGGAACGGGCGTACTTACACTCCTAATCCTGAGCATACAAAGATCAACAATAGGTGTGCCATTTTTCGTGGCAGCCGCAGCAGGACTAACATTAGCATTGCTAACATTCATGTTTTTGAATGTTTCTGGTGGTAATTTCAACCCAGCTATAACAATCGGTATGTGGACAGCTCGAAAGATGCCATCTGCAACCGCAGTTCTATATGTAGCAATGCAGCTGCTAGGAGCTTGGGCAGCTTACGGAATCTATACCTACTTTGTAGGCAATGGCTTGCAGCCTATCGGTGGTGACTTCAAGACTAAAATCTTAGTTGCTGAAATTCTAGGTACCAGCATATTCTCATTTGGAGTAGCTGCTGCTGTATATCAGAAGTTCACCCTAGCTGCTACTGCAGCAGCCTCAGGACTAGCATTGATGATTGGTATTATTGCTGCATCATCCGGCTCATTAGGACTACTGAACCCAGCTGTCGCTCTTGGCGTACGCTCTTGGGTACTAGGAACATACGTTGCTGGACCAATAATCGGCGGTATCATTGGCGTCAACCTATATGGTCTACTTTTCGCAGACAGTTCTGCTGCAGCAAAAACTTCAGCTGCAACAGTGAGTGCTCCTGCTAAAACTAAAAAACCAGCAGCTAAGAAAACTGCTAAGAAAAAACCAGCTAAAAAGAAATAATTTAGTACTACTGGACAAAAAAAGAGGTCTCAATAAAAGAGGCCTCTTTTATATTGAGTCTATAAGATCGTCCTCGAAAGCTGTTATTCCTTTTAGGTTTTTACTGTAAGACGAGATGTCTGGAAAATCAGCATCATTAATTTTTTTGCTAATAGCTTCTATTAGTTTTTTTAAACGCTCCATATATTCCTTGTCGAAATCGGTAATTTTGAGCCTAATGATCTCGTCGTAATTTTTATCTGCTGATTCTACGAAGATAAGTTCAGCACTTTCGACGGGCTTAGATATTGCACTACATTCATCCATCAGTATTTTGTAGAAATATAACTGCTGCTTATTGAAGTGTAGACCTATTTTTTTACTTTCTGATAGTGACTTAGTGTTCCAGCCATCTTGAGGTGGTTTACCGGTTTTATAATCTATGATATTCAATTTAGAATTATGCTCTGCTATAGCATCGATAGATCCAGTTATTGAAACAGCATTCTGAGAAATAACAGCATTTAAATATTTTTCTGTATATATAATTTTGTTGAAATCATTGCTAGTGAAATATTTAATAAATCTGGGAATAAATGAGTGTGCATGTTGCCTGGCAGAAGCTAATTCGATTTTTGTTAAACCAGACATATCAAGCTCATTGTCCAGGTGTTTTATAATTTTGGCTTCGCTGAGTGGCTTATTCATAGAAAAAGCCCTGTAGGCGTATTCTATGGTGCTGTGAGAGGCAGATCCAAGTGCAGTATATATGTTATATGCGGATGGAAACTTCAGTAGTGATTTTTCTACGAATACCATTGGTCCGCCATATCGTACGTCTACAAATGATTGAATTGCACTGGCACTGAGCTTGTATGTGTTTATATGGGGCTGCAATATAGTCTGTAAATCTCTTTTGTTTTGAGGCGTTACGGCGTTCCAGGCTGTATCTAATATTCCAGTCTGCAAATCAATATTTTTATCATTAATTTTAGGTTCTAATACCGCGTTCGGTTCTTGATCTATTAGAGCTAGGCTATTTGTCGGTTTACCATTATCGTTCAGTTGGTAACTTGTAAATATCAGATGATTTTTGGCGCGTGTCATGGCAACGTAGAGCAGTCTGATGCGATCGCTGTCGCTATCCCCTGCCGGATACAATATAAGGTTTTCGGGCAATGGAATTTTCTGTGTTCGGCTACGGGCTTTTTTGCCCCACATTTCATCTATCGCCGAAAGAATTATTACGTAATCAAATTCCCTGCCTTTTGAACCGTGAGCAGTCATCAGTTGTACGCCGTTTAGATTACCGGAAAGTAAGGGATTGTTGTCGTGAATATCAATATCGCTTGTTTTATATTGCTGGACAACATCAATCATGTCGTATAATTTATTGGCTCCAGGTTTTGCCTCCAGCACTTTGGTCCTAAGTATTATTAGGTGCGACAACAGACTAAAATATCCATCAGGATCTTCTGAATCGAGATATTTTTTGTAAGGAGATTTTTGCATCGCCGTGTCTGGTATATCTTGCCTGCCTACAAGTAGGTCAAGCATATTGGTAAAATTAGTAACTTTACTCATCTTTGCTAGCGTAATCAAAAGCTCTGCAGTATCTTGCCATTCTTTTTTATCACTACCGAGCATGACGTCCAGCCAAGATACTTTTTGCTCTCTAGCGGCCGATGCAATTTTGTAACTATCTAGTGGGCCTAGTTCCCAATAATTTGCAGCCAATATTGTAGGCAGTAGATGATTAGCAGCGTCTTTGTCTTCGGACAATAAACAAATATATTTTGCGAGCTCAATCAATCTTTCAATCTTAGAGTTTTCTAGAATACTTTGCCTGCGGTCATAACTAAAACTGATCTTTCTTTGATCTAGGTGTTGTGCGAAGTCACCTAGGGGTGCGTGTTTTTTGCCTATTACGGCTATTTGGTTTGCAGGCACTCCTGCTTTTATGAGCTTAGCGATGTCATCAGCAATTTCTGAATATTGGGTCGTTAGCGATTGATAGCTACGGTGTTCAATCTGACAATTTCGTTGGTCATTTTTGGCAGTTAATTTTTTGTCTAGACCAATGTCGCTAAGTAAAACTTCCAGTCTGTCAGGAGTACTAGTCATAACTTCTCGTGATAGGTCCAGTATTGGTTGAGATGAACGGTAGTTATCGGTGAGAATAATTATTTTAGGATTATATTTTTTGGTGAAATTCATCATGCCTGAATATTCAGCACCTTGGAACCGCATAATTGCTTGGTCATCATCTCCTACGACCATTATATTCGGTGAGTTCAGGGGATTTGCTAGCAGCAAAGTATCTAGCAAGGCATTTTGTGAACCGTTGGTGTCTTGATATTCGTCTACCATGATGTATTGGAACTGTTCTGCTAAATCGAGCAATACATCTTGTTCGGCCTTTAGTACGTCGGTTGCCCAATTCACCATATCTTCGTAATCATATCTACCCTTTTTTTCTAAGATATGCTGATATTGTTCATATAAATCAAGGCTATCATCTAGTAACTCGAGATTAGTAAATGTTTTGAGGACTTTTTGGCCGTCTAATGTAGTTACATGTTTGGTGCGCCAATCCCCCAAGGGGCCGGTTTTGCCTATTTTGATACATTCTTCTATAGCGTCATCGATCTCGGCAATCAAAGTTTCGCTTAACGAGTCATCTGTAAGCCGTGATTGATAATCGTCGACAACGTGTTTTAGCTCATTAATATTTTTGATACTAAGTGTGCTGGAGAATAGTTCTTGAACCATTTCGTTAAGCTTTGGAGCGCTTTTTTTGTTGCTGGCATTAATGTCTTTTATTTGTTGCACAGAAAGGCCGGATTGCTTGATGGCTCTAATAAGTTCACCAAGGCTCGATAACCATACGAAGTTTTCATGTTCATCCCTGACAGCAAGTTTATGGCGGAACGGTAGCCCGGCTAATAAAGATTCGAGCACTTGATATTTAGATATATCATCAAGCGGTCTAAGAGCTTTTTGGTCAATAAAATAATTAGGGTATTGGGATATTATCCATGTGCCAAAACTATGGAAAGTGTGCACTGCAACATCCCCACCGGCGGTTCCCATTATCTGCATCAAACGGTTGCGCATCTCTGTAGCGCCAGTTTCTGTATATGTTAAACAGAGTATATTGCCAGGATTTATATCGGTGGTTTTTACAATGTTTGCAGTTCTAGCGCTTAGTAATTGAGTTTTACCGGTTCCAGGACCAGCTATAACCATTAAAGGCCCATCGATAGTTTCGACCGCTTCTTTTTGCGAAGGGTTTAGGTTTTTACTATTTAGTTCCTGGCTGCTCATCTACAACCATTGTACTCTGTTATTTACCAATATAAATGATTTTCGAATGCTTTGTTGCAGGCCGCGCAATCATTGTCTTTGGTGAATTCACTCAAGTATTGCTTTCCTGCTTTGGGCCAAGTTTCTAAATCGTTGAAGCCAATGAGATCAGCTGCTTCACGCAAAAACCAGCCTATCCAGCCAGTCAGTACTACTCCGCCCCACACTACAATTGCCCAATGCTTTCCAGCAGGTATAACGTTAACTGGCATTTTAGCGATGTAGCTAGATAAGTTTTTGCCTCTTATTTGACGCTTAATATTTTTTGCGACAAATTGCCCATCACGCAGTGCTGTTTGAGCCAGTCCGCTGTAGGGTGTGTTGGCGTTATCGCCTATTACGTAGATATTGTCTTCAGCCTGTAAATAGGTATTAACGGCAACCTTGCCTCTTGCTGCAATCACAAAGCCGTTGTTTTTATAAAAAGGATTGTTGGTTACGCCTGCTGTCCAAATAACAGTGTGGCTTCTTATGGGTTTGCCCTTGAATATTAGATTGTTGGCATCAAGCCCGGTTACACTACTATTTGTATATACTTTAACTCCGAGTTTTTTGATTCGCCTAGTTATTTTTCTAGATACCGCGGGCGTAAAACTAGGTAATAAGCGAGGAGCGGCTTCTACCAAATCAACGTGAACTTTTCTGTTCGGTAATCCGTGGCGTTTCATGACGTGCTTAATGTAGTCCGGTAATGTTCCTGCTAGTTCTATGCCGGAAGGTCCTGCACCTATTACTATGTAATTTGGGTCAGGTTTATGTGTTTGCGAGAGTTGATCGTGAATATGCTTCTTTAGTCTGGCAGCCTCAGACTGACTTTTAATAGAATATGAATATTCTTCCATCCCGTTAATATTGAAATAATTGGTTACAACTCCAAGACCTAACACTAGCGTGTCGTAGTGCAGAGACTCACCTTCTTTAGTAGTAACTGTTTTGTTTGCTCTATCGATTTTTATCGCAAAGCCTTTTTTAATATCGACATTATAATTTTCAAAAATTGTCGTGAAAGGAATGCTCGAATTAACTCTACTGCCACCTGTGGCTGTGTGAAATAGAGTTGGATAGTATCTGAGTTCACTATCATCTGATAGTAACGTTACGCTGACCTGGTGATCTTTAGACAGATCTTGAGCGGCTTTTACGCCACCAAATCCACCACCTACAACTAATACTTTATGTTTTACTGACATCTTGCTTATGATTATACATTTTAATGACAGATTGCTCCAGGTACTTGCATAAAACACTCCAAAAGCCTTAAGCTTATAACTAATGGAAGATATAAAAAATCTGCTGACCAAAGCTAAATTCAGCGGAGAAATAGATAACAGCGCTACGGCTCTTGATTTTTATAGTCATGACGCCTCTATGTTCGAGATTAGGCCGACGCTAGTCATCAAGCCGAAAAACACCAGTGATGTTGAAATCGCTGTTAAGCTTATTGATCAACAAAAAAATAGTAATAAGCAATTGAGCTTAACTGCCCGATCTGCAGGAACCTGCATGTCAGGTGGCGCAATCAATGATTCGGTCATTATCGATTTTTTGGAGCATTTTAAAAGCATTGGTCCTATAACTTCTGCTTCTGCACAGGTGCAACCAGGTGTTTTTTATAGAGATTTCGACAAAGAAACTCTAAAACATAAATTGATGATGCCGTCTTACCCTGCTTCTAGAGATCTAGCAAGCGTTGGTGGCATGGTTAACAACAATGCCGGTGGAGAAAAGTCACTAGAATACGGTAAAACCGAAAATTTCGTAGAAGAATTAGAATTTGTATTTGCCGACGGTATTGCTCGCAAGGTCAGACCCTTGAATAAAAACGAACTTCACAAAAAGATTTCCCAAAAAGATTTTGAAGGCCAGGTATATAAGCAGCTTTATGAATTGGTAGACAATAATTATGAAACGATTAAGGCAGCTAAACCTCACGTTACTAAAAACTCAACAGGTTTGAACCTTTGGGATTTATGGGACCGTGACACAGAAATATTTGACCTTACTAAGCTGATAGTTGGCGCCCAAGGAACTCTAGGCTTAGTTACAGATATAAAATTTAAGGTTGTTCCAACCAAAGCACATTCTGGCTTATTGATTCTTTTCCTCAAAAACACCAAAGATCTCGGTGAAATTATTCCTAAAGTTTTGGAATACAAACCAGCAACTTTTGAATCATTTGACGATAAAACTCTTTGGCTTGCAATTAGGTTTATGCCTAGCTTTTTGAAATTTTTAGGCTGGAAACGATTCATTCATTTATTATTTTCTCTACTACCCGATGGTGTGCAATTTTTGAAAGGTACTCCAAAGCTTGTGTTGATGGTTGAATTCAATGGTCAAACCGAGAAAGAAGTAAGAGATAAAGTAGCCAGCCTCCACAAAGAACTTAAGAAATACCGTGCCCGTTATGAAATCAATGGTTTTGAAGAAACGCCCACCGAAGGTAAATCAGAAAAATTCTGGATTATTCGTAGGTATAGTTTCCAACTTCTTAGGAGCAAGGTAAAAGACAAGCACACTGCCCCGTTTATAGACGACTTAGTAGTACCTCCTGTTCATTTGACAGAATTTTTACCGCAACTCGATAAGATTATTGCAAAATATAAACTCACTGCAACTGTCGCTGGACATATGGGCGACGGTAATTTCCATGTCATACCACTCATGAAACTGGAAGATCCTAAAGATCGCAAAAAAATACTACCTGCTATGAAAGAAGTAAATAAGCTAGTTATAAAATATGGTGGATCATTATCTGGCGAGCACAATGATGGTTTGGTAAGAGGCCCATGGCTCGAAGCACTGTACGGCAAGCAAGTTTTAGATTTATTCAAACAAGCAAAACACATAATGGATCCAAAAAATATATTCAATCCACACAAGAAAACTGACGCTAAATGGGACTATTCTTTCAGTCACATTCGTGACCATTTCTAGTCTATTTTCTGATCATCACCTGTATTTTTGTATAAAGATTATGCTATTATTTGATTAATTCATGAGGACAAAAATAAGGGTAGCCCTAGCATTCGTAATAGCTGTTATTTTATTTGTCCTATTTTATAGATTTACGCAGCAATACAATTTTGCAGTACTCGAGCCTCAGGGTACAATCGCTTCCGAGGAGCGTCGGCTAATATTTGCTACTGTCTTGTTAAGTTTAGTAATTGTGTTGCCTGTTTTTGCACTAACAATTTATATTGCTTGGACATATCGACAAGGCAACACTAAGGCTAAATATTCACCTCCTTGGGACCATAATTCCAAACTTGAATTTGCATGGTGGGCCGTGCCGATTGTGATAATAACAGTTTTGGCTACGATTACTTGGCAATACACTCACGCCCTCGATCCTTACAGGCCGCTCGTGTCGAGCAAGAAACCATTAACCGTGCAGGTAATAGCATTGCAGTGGCAGTGGCTTTTCAT
>JBAXMV010000021.1:0-9743 GCA_037134095.1 bacterium
CTTTTATAGGTATAGCACTGCTTGTCTTCACGAAGCAGCCCATGGCAGCCTTAATACTAGGTATAACTAGCGACTTTTTCGCGTCCATTCCAACTCTCACTAAATGCTACACACATCCTCAAACCGAATCCTGGAAAACATATTTCTTTGCAATTTTTAGTTCGCTAATCGCAGTTCTGACCGTAAAAAACTGGGTATTTGTAGAATATAGTTTCGCTTTTTACGTAATGCTGATAAACATGGTTTTTGTCGGCCTAATCCTAATGCCTCGTCAGCCCAAAAAAATATAAATTGTTAATTTAAGTATGTTTTGTGCCAAGTTGTACAAATGCCACGCCGACAATTATTAATGCAAAACCTAACATCATTTTGGCCGTTAAAGGATCGTTCCAAATGACTTTTGCAGCAAGTGCTACACAAACGATGCCAACTGCTGACCACACCGCGTATGCAACGCCAACTGGCATGCCCAGTTTGAGCGATACAGACATCAGGTAAAGAGCTAGTCCATAACCAATGGCAATAGGGAAGAGCCATATGGTTTTAGTGAACCCGACGGACGCTCGCAATGAAAGAGTAGCGATAATTTCAGAGATGATTGCAAGCAATAAATATACCCACTGCATAAGCGGATTATATCATGCCATGACTAGTCGTTAAAAACTACCATTCAAGCTACTGCTTAAGTAAAAAATGGAGTAAACTCGTATTATATGTACATAAATATGGCAACACATGAGGAAGTAAAATTGTGAGCGAAATACTAGTACTTGCCATAACAATGATGGCCGGGCCACAAATAATAACAGCTGTTTTACTAATCACTTCAAAGCGTGCAGTAGCGGCTTCATTAGGGTTTATTGCAGGCATAGCATTCGCCACCCTAACTGGAAGTGCCGTATTTTATTCAATCGCAAAGCTGTTTAGTTTATCTGACCCAGCGACTTCACATCCATCACATACTGCTCTCGTAATCCAATCGATTTTGGTGGGATTATTAATAATTCTAGCTATAAAAAAGTATATTGGTCGCAAGACTTCAGTTGAGCCTAAATGGATGGCAAATCTCGTAAATGCATCACCAAAAACAGCTTTCAAAACCGCTCTGGCGCTGATTTACTTAATGCCGGGCGATATAATCATGATGTCAATTGTTGGGATTAATTTGGCTAGTCACTCCACTAACAGCTACCCACACTTGATGCCATTTGTCGCACTTACTACTCTTATAGGTTCAATACCTCTTTTGACTTTCCTGATATTCCACAAAAGAGCAGTTAAAGCGATGCCAAAAATCAGAGCCTGGTTGGAAACAAACAGCTGGGCTGTTTCTGTAGCTGTATACTTAGTCTTTGTCTATTTACTCTGGCCCTAAAGCCGGTGCTGTTTTAAAAAAATTAGTTTTAAATATCAAAGTTTTGGAGGGCCACCGTAGACACTATTGCAACTGTATTTAGATCAAAAGATTATACGATATCTTCAATATCTGTATTATAAGCTTTCAAGTTATCTTGAGACCATTTGGCAAGTTCAAATAATGTTGGCTTTAATGCTTCTCCGCTTTTCGTTAGCTTATATGCATTATTACGAGCAATTCCTTCAGCATCTGATCTTTCAATTAAATTAAGACACGTGAGCAAATGTAACCTATCAGCCAGAATGTTAGTAGAAATATGTTCGTCTGATTCAAGAAAATCTGAATAGGTACGTGGCCCTTTGGTTAAAAGATCACGAATTATAAGTAAAGACCACTTATCTCCTAAAATATCGAGCGCGGAACTGACAGGACAGACTGAGCGCCAGTCAATCTTTTTATCTATCTTAATTTTCGTATCCTTAACCACTTACATCCTTTAACTAGATATTGCCTTAGCCATATCAACGATAGATTTTTCTATCGGCGTAGGCTTCCATTCAAGTATATCGAAAGTTTCTTTATTATTTAAAGCTACTCTTTTACCAAGTATTGGTGTTGAACCTCGCGCTTCTCGGTCGAATAGACTCATTATTTTAACCATGATAGTAGGTGCTTGACGTGTGGGTACTTTTGTAAATCCAGCATCTTTAAGTACCTTAGCAAGATGCATCAAAGACACAGGCTCTGAGCTAGCAGCTATAAATCTTTTGCCTGCAGCTTCTTTTGTAGTAAGCGCTTTTACTTGAAGTCGTGCAATATCACGTACATCTACCATACCCATTGCAATATCTGGAATCATCGGCATCTTACCATTTATCATTGTTTGAATCATTGCGGCACTTTGGCCTTCGGCTTTTCCGCCGATAGGGGGGCCAAAAACAGCACCCGGTAAAATCGCAACCATTTCCATTGAGCCGTTTTTTGTTGCCTTCCATGCAACTTTTTCTGCAAGAGTTTTACTCTTTGCATATGCTCCAATATTTTTGTTGGTATCTGACCAATCTTCAGGACCACATTTTCCGCTTTCTTTTCCTCCTATTATAGAGAAGATAGTTGATGTAATAACAAGTCTTTTCACGCCAGCACGCTTTGCAGCAGCTATGACTCGTTTTGTTCCTTCAACGGCTGGATCTATAAGTTCATTTTCATTCTTTGGTTCAGCTAAAACAAACGGACTCGCTACATGTAGTACATAAGTACAGCCTTTCATTGCTTCATCCCAGCCTTCGTCTTTTAATAAATCAGCTTTTACAAAATCTAAATTTTTGACAGAAATTACGCTTGCCAATGAAGCTTTTGTAGACTCTGCTTTGTTGAGAGAGCGTACTGTTCCGACGACAGAGTAGCCTTGTTTCAATAATTCCGCAGCTATGTGCTGACCAATGTAACCACTAATTCCGGTGACTAATACTTTTTCTTTCATTAATTTATGTCCTTTTAAATAATTTATTACTTGTATATCTGCACAATATCAAAGTAACTTGCAAAGTGCAAGTTAGTAACTTAGACTGGCTATGTAAGGACAATAAGCAACAAGGAATTTGTAGTGCTCGAACTAGATACAAAACAGCAAATCGCTAAAAGCCCTCATCGTATCGAGGCATTTAGTGATGGGGTTATTGCCATAATAATTACCATCATGGTGTTGGATATCAAGCCACCTGAAGGTGCATCAATCGAAGCCTGGATATCTAATGTGCCTGTTCTGTTTGCATATGTACTTAGTTTCATTACGCTTGCGATATTTTGGAACAATCACCACCATTTATTGAAAGCTACGAAATACGTAACTTCAGCAGT
Organism: bacterium; assembly: GCA_037134095.1. GTDB lineage: Bacteria > Patescibacteriota > Saccharimonadia > Saccharimonadales > UBA4665 > RGVC01. The sequence goes on from JBAXMV010000021.1 coordinate 3,218, forward strand.
TATGTGGGCAAACATGTATTTGCTGTTTTGGCTATCCTTAATTCCAATCGTGACAGCTTGGTTTGGTCAAAACATTAACCAAAAATGGCCTGTAATTTTGTATAGTTTTGTAGCTTTGATGAGTGGAACAGCTTACTTTATTTTGACGAAGGTAATCGTAAAAGCTAATCCTGATAATGACTTGCAAAATGTTATTTTGAGCAGCAAAAAAGAGATTATGTCATTTGCTCTGTATTTATTTGCTTTTATTTTTGCGTTTATAAACGTCTATATAACGTATTTCATATTTACGTTAAATGTAGTTATTTGGATAGTTCCCGATAAAAGATTGGAAAAAATAAGTACCTAATAAATCAAAAACCAGAGGCTAATTGCCTCTGTTTTAACCATAAGCGGGATTGGAGGGCCAGGAGGGACTCGAACCCTCGACACCCTGCTTAAGAGGCAGGTGCTCTAACCAGCTGAGCTACTGGCCCGCGCTGCTGGGTTACATATTTGAAGCTTACATTATTTCGAGTTTTTCCAGAGGTAATATTGGGTATCTTCAATATTTACTGAGTATTTTTGTTCTTCGCCATCTTTTGGGTTTTTAAGTGCTTCCCCCGTAAGTAGATGATTTATGTTTAATAAAATTTCTCGAAAATATTTTGGGTCATCATCTAATGAATAGTCGTTGCTTATATAGTAGTGAGCATTATTAAAATCGAATTTAAAAACATCACACATTCCAAAATCTTTAGATTTAATAACTTTCAGGTTTTCTATACTATCTGGTTTAACGTCACCTGCAACACCAAAAGCTTCAAGCACTTTAGTGATTATCGATAAGTTGTTATTTGAATTGTTCATAATATATTTTGGAGGGCCAGGAGGGACTCGAACCCTCGACACCCTGCTTAAGAGGCAGGTGCTCTAACCAGCTGAGCTACTGGCCCGCGCTGCTGGAATACTTCAGCAACTTTAGCAAATTACCTCTGTTTTTGCAAGGCTGTTTTTGCTATAATAGCGACTTATGAAGTTACTAAATGGCAGGGAACTAGCCGATTATATTAAGGAGCGTCAAGCGCATCAGGTGCGCGGTTTGCGCCAAGCTAATGGCATTAAGCCTACTTTGGCGATTATTGTAACTGCCTCAAATCCTATAATTGATTTATATGTAAGTCTCAAGAAGCAATATGGTGCCGATATCTTGGTTGAAGTGCTTGTGTACCGCGTGCTTATGGGTGAAGTAGAAGATTTGATTGAGCAGCTCAACAAGGATGATACAGTGCACGGAATAATTGTGCAGCTACCTCTTGGTGATGTTACGAAAACAGATGAAGTAGTGAATATGATTGCGCCAAGCAAAGACGTCGATGCGCTTGGTAACAAGGCAATTTTCCAGCCAGCCACTCCTATGGCAATTATGTGGCTACTGTCTGGATACAATATAGATTTACGTAGTAAGACAATATTGTTAATTGGCAGAGGTAGACTAGTGGGTGCGCCACTTGAGCGTCAACTATTGGCTGAGGGCATGGACGTGACTGTTGCTGATAGCCGCACTCAAAACTTGGATGAGCTAGCATTAGAATCAGATGTGATTATTTCGGCTGCTGGTAGTCCGGCAATTTTGTTTTCAAAAATGATCAAAGAAGGTGCTGTGGTGATAGATGCTGGCGTAGCAAGCGAAGACGGTAAAACATTTGGTGATGTTGCTCCAGAAGTTTACGAGCGTGATGATTTAACTATAACCCCCACAAAAGGCGGCGTCGGCCCTTTAACAGTGACTGCACTTTTTGATAACGTAATCCGCGCTGCTAGAGAATCAATTAAATAAGTTCGGCGACAGCTTTGTTGTACTGCTCACCGCGGTCTTGGTAGTTTTTGAACATATCGAAACTGGCGCAGGCGGTAGATAGCAAAACCACATCCCCAGGCATGGCTTGTGCGCTAGCGTTTTTGACTATTTCTTTCATCGATGTTCCACCGGGCATGTAATCTTTAAAGCCAACTTTTTTAAAAGACTCTTCGATTCTATCGGCCTGATCACCAATTAATAAAACTTTTCGGGTGTTTTGTTTCAGTACTTCGGCGGCAAGATTGTCGTAATTAGCGCCTTTGTCAGATCCGCCCAAGATTAATACTTTAGGCTCTTCGAAGGCCTGCATGGCAACAATAGCAGTTTCGGGAGTGGTGCCAAATGAGTCGTTATAGTATTTAACTCCATTTAATTCTCGTCTGAGTTCCAGCCGGAACTCTATGCCGGTGAAGGTAGATAGAACTTTTCTGGCAGCTTCGGAATTTTTTGATATCTGCCAAAGTACTGTTGTTGCAGCGCAGGCGTTTTGCCAGTTGTGAGCTCCGAGTAATTTGATTTCTTTGACGTCAATAATTTCTTGACCATCAATCATGATTTTTTCGTCCTGAACAACAGCACCAGGCTCGGTGTAGTATGGAATTTTTCGAGCACTACCGCCTCTAGCTATGTCCTTTGATACTTCATTTTCTGCAAAATAAATAGCAATATCTTCAGCCGTTTGATACATGAATAATTGCTTCTTGCTGTTGTAGTATTCAGCGTCACTGGTATGCCAATCAAGATGTTCCGGCACTACCATCAGACAAACTGCTATGTGCGGTGAATGTTTAATGTCAATAAGTTGAAAATTGGCTAACTCAAGTACCACCCAATCGTCATGTCCAATATTGTCTTTTAGCATATCGAGTGGCGGTATACCTATATTGCCTCCCAGGTGTACTTTTTTGCCATCAGCTTCTAACATTTTTGCCACTAATGTGGAGGTTGTTCCTTTGCCTTTGGTGCCGGTAATGCCGATGACGTTTTTGGTGGGACAGACTTTTAAAAACTCATCTGTTACGGTGGCTACTTTGGTTAGTATATTCGGAGAGCTGTATTTTGTAATTTCTCGGGGGTGTACAAAAGGGCTACGAATGAGGAGGTCGAACTGATCAAGGTTTTTGTTCCAGTTTTCGCCTAACTGAGAGTTTACGTTTTCTGGTAATTGTAATTCTGGGTTTTGGTCGCAAACAGTAATCTCGTTGCCTTTTGAACCCCAATATTCATGAGCAGATTTACCCTGCTTACCGTATCCTAATATCGCTACTTTCATTATTTCTCTGCGAGCTGTTTGATAACTAGGTCAGACACTTGTCTTGGCGTCATATCGGCTTTCAGTATTACTACTTTAACTCCTAGTTCTCTGACTCTCGCTGGTACTTCCTGCTCACCCATGTTTGTTAATATGATTACTTTTATTGTTTTTCCCCAAGGTTTCTGACGAAGTTCCTCGAGCATTGCGTCACCGTTCATCTCTGGCATCATCAGATCGAGCAAAATTATATCAGGTTTCATAGACTCGACTAATTGCAAACCCAGCTTGCCGTTTTCGGCCGTTTCAACAGTGTAACCTTCCGCCTCGAACTTAAAGCGGTACATTTGGCTAATAGCCTGATCGTCTTCTATGATTGCGATCTTATGCATAGTGCTTATTATTATAAACCTATTATTGCAACTCGCTAAACATTATTTATTTTGCCAAGGGCTAGATTCGAATACGGCAACCACCAGTGCGCATATTGGCTCATCTTCACACCTTGCGCCAACCACTTTCATTTTTATTGGTCCGAATTGGGTTTTTCTTGTTTTTGATAGAGCTTTTAGGCTTGCTTCGATGTTTCCAGCAACTTCAGACTTAGTGTGTCCTTCGTGTTCTACGAAGAGCCCCTTGCCAGTTTTAGGGTCTTGTACCCAGCCTACGCCTGCCCATACTTCCTCGTGTCTCGTGCTTGTTCTGAGCTGGGCCATTACTACGTATAGTTTATCTCCCCACTCACCAGCAATATTTTGATTTTTGACACCAACAATTTGACTGCCTGGAGGAATCACTGAGCTTAAATAGATCAAGTTAAAATTAGCTACTCCGGCTTCGTTTAAGGCTTTATCAAAAGCTGATAGTTGCGTTGGTCCGGTTCCAATTCCCTGAGATATATTTATTTTCATGATTATTATGGTCTAATTATATCAATTACAGATTACTAAACAACTTTCATGGTAGTTTGATAGTATATTTTTTCAAAAATTTGATTGGATGATACGACTCTTTTGCTCGCCTGAGCCCGGTTATTCCTAGGTCTTGTTCGTAATTTATTGTCGCTACGTTTTGGTCGTTAAGTAACTTGGCAAATCCATGCTTTAGATTCTCGAAAATCCCAACATAGTTGATGTTGGCTTTATCGAAATGGATAATAGCCTCTCGATTATTGCGCATTTCAAATAGTGTAAAGGCTATAAGTTTGTCTTCTACGTATACTCCAAAAGCTTTAATGTTGAGGAACTTCTGGTTGTTCAAGCATTTTTTTATAGCTATAAATTCATTTCTTGTGTCTTCATCATTTTTGTTTCTAGATTCGCTCCAATCATCTAGGACTTCAATTATTGAAGATCTTATTTCTGAATTGTTCAGGTCAAGTTCTCTGCTGATTTGAGAATTACCATGCAGTTTGTGGAATCTATTGTAGAGATTCTTTTTTCCTCTAAATTGATTAGAACTAAAACGTGTCAAAGTTTCTACCGAAAGTATGTAGTCATGATTATCGCGGTCTTCTTTAACGATCAGATCAGTATTGCCGTCGAGTAGTTTACTGGCTACAGCCTCGGGAACTAGCGATAAATACGGCTGGTGTCCCGCGTCTATAGAATGCTGGATCAATATTTTGGCAGTTTCTTCTATCTTGTTGGTGCCTATAAAAGAGAAGAAAATGTCGGGGCTACTATAATCTGTAAATTTAATTATCAGATTATTATTTAGACTGCTTACTTCAATTTCGTTTTGTGTGTCCCAAGAGTACAGACTTATAAAATTGAAGTCCGAATATGAATCAAACTTACTGGTTATGTCCTCTAATACGGTGCGATGATCAATAGTCAGATGTTCAAATTTAGGGAAATCCGGGAGATGGGCTTTAGGGCTTTTAGTATTAGTTTTATTGATGTTTTGTTTTATTGACATAATCTGTTAAGCGCTTATACTTAAAGAGTAATGGATTTAAACAAAAACTCAAAACATATACTGGAACTATCGGTCGTGTTATTCGCCGTATTAGTGGGTTTCTGGGTGTTCATTTCACTTACTAATCAGAACGCAAATTACAAACTAGCTTTTGGCGCTACCTATGGCTTAATGGCTCTTTTGGGAGCAATTTTTGGTCTGTTAAATGCTAATAAGTGGGGTGGCCGTAAAAGTGCTCTTGGTCTCACTATAATTTTTCTTTCTGTAGGTTTATTGTTTGCCGAATTCGGCCAGCTTGTATTTAGCTATTACAATATTATTAAAAGTGTTGAAGTGCCATATCCTTCATTAGCTGATATTGGTTTTTTTGGCAGTATACCGTTTTATATTTTGGGAGCTTCATACCTTGGTAAGTCCTCTGGTGTAAAATTTGGCATCAAAAAACCAACTGCCAAGTTACTCGCTTTCTTGCTGCCAGTATTTGCACTTTATAATGCCTATCACTTCTTTTTAGCTCAGTATACAGTTGGTAACTCATCAATACTGAAGGTATTTTTGGATTTTGGTTATCCAATAGGTCAAGCTATATACGTTTCTATCGCAGCATTTATTTTCTTAACTGTTAGAGGTAGTCTGGGCGGAATTATGAAGAACAGAATTATGCTAGTACTCTTAGCCTTCTTGGCTCAGTTTGCAGCTGATTTCAACTTCCTGTATCAAAGTGCTCACTCCACATGGACCAATGGCGGCTACGGTGATCTAATGTATCTAATAGCTTACTTCATGATGACCATTAGTATCGTATACTTGTGTTCACCGCTCAAAGAAAGTAGCAAAGCGTAATTGCCATGGACGACATATACAACCAGATGATAGAAAAAATTATCGAACAACAGGAAGATATTATCGGTCCAGTTGCTGTGCAGCGAGCCAAACTCGTCGATGAACTCAAAATCGACTGGCCTAAGCACCAGATAAGTATTTCTGGGAGCCCCAAGACTGCTGTAGACGATTTAGTTAAGCAGTATCAAGTACTTTTTGGGCAAATAGCTGTAGAAACCTGCAAGGAAGCAGTTGCGTCGATCATTAATCAAATACCCGAGTCAGAGCGACCTAAATCCCTGAAATAAGGTTGAATATATATGGCAGATTTAACAGATAAAGTTTCTGGTCACGGTTTAGTTCGCAAGAAAAAACTTCAAACAATGTATGAAGATGTTTCGCAGCAAATGTATGCGCGTAACCGTCAGCTTGCAGAGACCAACAAGACTCTCTCGTTGCTCAAAACTATAGACGCTTTAGTGTTGGAGTCACATGCTTCGCTCAAGGTTGTATGTCAGCATATTACCGATGCCATAGTACAGGCGGCTGATTATCATTTTGTAGGATTATTAACTCGAGCTTCAAACTCGGAAGACGAAATGCGGCTGTACGGCTGGAGCGGCAAGGATTGGTTGGGTGGAAGCAAGCCCGAAGCACTAAATATTCCAGTGCATGTTAAGACTTCTGAAGCC
>JBAXMV010000022.1:0-9129 GCA_037134095.1 bacterium
CATGAACCTTATAGAATTAAACAAGATTCCAATCACGGCAGCAGCTCCGGCCATGTAAGACACGATCATGATTGCTGTTTTGATTATTCCTATAATTGGGTTTTGCTTAGAGTCTTTATTGGCAGCCTGATCTTTACAAAAAGCGGAGCTTGCTCCAGCGCCACTGCAGTTTTGACTTAGAACGTCAACAGCAGTAACAGGCTGGGCAACTAACTGCTGTCCAATTCCCACGAAAGCAAAGCTTAACATTAAGACCATGAGTAAGTTAGATATTTTTTGCTTCATAAATTTCCTAGTGTAAACGATACAATTATTTCTGCGCTGATTGCTACTATCAGGCCAATAACAGCGTAGAGTATGGTGCTCCTGGCCTTAGATACTTCCTGAGGATTGCCCACACCAGCAATAAACCTGAACCCGGCGATTACTATCATTAGTACCGCCAAAGCTGCGGCAATGCCAAAAACAATCTGTAAAATCGCTTGGAGCGTGCCGTTGTTGGCCGCAGCGTGCGGCAAGCCGTTATCATACTCCTTGGCACCTATAGTCTGGGCATTAGCTGCTAGTTTGCTTATTGCATTGATTATTGTCATTTACTTAAACCTTCCGGCTAAAAAAGAAACGATGGCAGTGGCGGAGATAGCGATTGCCAATCCCACAAGAGCGTTAATTAACATGTTTTTAGACTTGGCGGTCTTTTCTGGCTCACCTTGGCTGGTTATGTAGCCGATGCCAGCGTATATAATCACACCCACCGCAACAATTGCAGCAACTCTAAGCAGAATTTCAATAATTGCTATCGCAATCAGCCACACCGAGCTTAAGGAAGTAAGACTGGGCGTGCAAACGACTTCAGTATCCACCTGACTGGATACTCCTGCCAGATATTTATACCAAGTCGGGAAGCCCAGAAAGCCTGAGCTACCATTTAGAGTGCAGCCGATATTTGTGAAAATGTGTAAATTCATTATTTGAGTACCGCCAATGGAACTACGTAACTTAGTATTGCGTAAGCGAAAATAAATATCATAAGTGCAACGATATTGCTTCGTATTCGCTTCTTTGCCTTGGCGTTTGTCTCGGGACTATCTCCAGACGTGGAGTACATAATACCCCCATATATAAGAGAGCCTACTATAACAACACCGACTCCAGCACTAAGAAACTTTATTATTGCGAACGCCATATCGACAACCGGGTTGCAGGTAGCAAACTTACATTTATTACCTATGCAGCCAAAATCAATAGCTGTAGTGACTGCGACATCCTTGCCTTTACCGCATTGGTCGTTCTTTACTGCTGAGGCTGGTTTACATCTTGTAGTGTTGGTGTCGTAAGCGGGTGTACCATCTGCCTTGACTGGGCTGCCCTGATTGAGTCCTTCGCAACCAGATGCGGAAGCAGCATAAGTATTTCCTGAAACAAAAGTAATGGCGAATAGTCCAATAAAGACTGAGAGCAGGGCAGTGGCCAGTAAAAACTTGGTTGGTTTTGGTAAGGTTTTAGTTTTCATAAACATATATTTTATATATAAACTGATTATGCTACAAAAACTCAAATACAACAAGCCAACACAATTAATAATTTTATTACGCTTATGATATATTTATAAGAGTTAATACCATGAAAAAACATCTTTATAAAACATTTATTTTAGTTTTAGCTTTGACGGTAGTGAGTACGGCCCTGCTTTCGACATTTATGCCTGTCCGCTCTTTGGCCGCTGGCGAACAGTACATGATATATTGGCCTAACGATGCGGCTAAACTTACAAAATTAGAGCAGTCGATTGACGATGGTAGCGAAAACGGCTTTGGTGAAACATTTGTCGGGGCGAAGGGAGGCTTCTTCGGCAACGAAACCACCTTCACCTTCGACAAACAAGAGGACCTGGGGGGCGATGATTACCTGGGTCATTATTGGTACAAATTCACCTATAGCTGCGTAAAGGGTAACACTGGTCAATCTCCTCCATTTTCAACTTACCAATCGGGGGGAGATCATATCGAAGCCGGAAAATACAACAAAGTTCTTAATGCGCCTGCAGATTTAGCGACAGCACATTATACAATCGAGATTCAGGCTGCTGTGCCCCTAAACAAAGACCGAGGAGCTGGCGGGTCTTACTGGAACAGCAGTTCGCCAAATGAATGGTCAACAGGCATAACACACTGGTGGTACGATGGCACAAAGCCGGTGCCTAAAGATGGTCAGGCTACTCCAGCGCGAGTTCACCATGACTCCAACTACTCTGATGGAGAGTTTAAGACCGATACTGAACAAGATCCTAATTTTCCGAATCCACCCGCTAGCTGTCTGGTTGCACCGTTTGGCTGGAGCCCTGGTAACTCTACGAAGGGCACTCAGCAATTTAATCTCAAAAAATATCAGAAAATGAGTGCTGCTGAAAAAGCACAGTGGGATTCAGGCGTAAAAAAAGGCAAGACAAAAGCGGCAGCTACTTCTGCCGCAACAGCTTCAAGCGGGGGAAAGAACGAGTCGCCTTCTTGCGAGTCTAATGGCTCTAAGCTGGGCTGGTTGTTGTGCCCGGTAATTAATATGGTTGCAGACGCCCTGAACAGTATATATTCGGGTCTTATACAGCCCTTACTCAAAACAAACCCTTTGGTTCTAACACCAGGGAGTGCAGAGTCTGTAGACCCTAACCATACATATGAGATTTGGAACAACTTCAGAATATACGGAAACATATTATTGGTAATAGTGTTACTAATAGTCGTGTTTGGTGAATCAATTGGTGGCGGCCTAATAGATGCCTACACGGCTAAAAAGATTTTGCCTCGACTGTTAATTGGCGCCATTCTTATAAACCTATCAATTTATATAGTAGCTTTCGGCCTGGATGTCACCAACATACTCGGTAATGGACTGCAAAGTCTTATTCAGTCACCGTTCCAGCAGGCAGGTCAGTTTAAGTTAAATATTTTTGGCACTAGCCCGGGTTTCAGCGATGATGCACTTGGCATAGTGGGTGTGGTACTTGGTTTAGTTGCTATACCTGCAGTTTGGGGTCCTATATCGTTTTTGTTGTTATTTATATTGGTACCTACATTGATTGTGATGGCTTTAATTGTGGGAATACTGCTAATTAGACAAGGGCTAATTTTACTACTAATATTTGCAGCGCCGATAGCCTTTGCACTGTGGTGTTTGCCTAATACCGAACAATATTTCAAAAAGTGGTGGGACACATTATTTAGAACTTTACTAATTTATCCTATCGTTGCAGTTATTTTTGCGATGGCCAACGTGCTTTCTGTGACAATCTCAAACACCACCACATCTCTCAAGGTGTTTTCTGGGCTGCTTGCCGTAATATGTTTGTTTGCGCCACTCTACTTAATTCCATTTGCTTTCCAAATTGCGGGCGGCATAATGGGCACGCTTGGTAATCTTGGTAAAAGAGTTTCTGCTGGCGGCATGGGCTGGGCCAAAAACAGACGCGGTAATAATGCTAAAGCCAATATTGAGGGAATGAAAAATGGTACCAGATTCAATTCAAATGGTGCCCTTGCAAGACCATTTAGGCGGCTCAACAATGCTACGGCTAGGGTTTCTGGGGGTGCAAGTGCTGGGTTCGGCTTGGGTGCGCGTGGTAGGGCACACCTTGAGAACGTTAGAGCCCAAAATGCAATGAATGCCCCCAAAGATCCAAAACTAGCTGCTTTGGCTGGAGACGCTAATGCGTTAGCAGTTCTAAACAGAAGCGACGGAACGGGTAGAGGCGGAAGGAGGACTGCAAGGGAGCTACAGCAATTGTATGGATGGTCTGATGAAGAAACAAACAGAGCTTTCCACGCTGCTCGTGTGGCCGGATTTAACCCTAGAAATCAAGAAGGATCCAGTGGACTATCTGGTAAGAATCCACCTACGGCCCTTAGAAATGGTGGTGCCGCGGGGATTCAAAATCATATAGCGGCCGTAAGACAATCGGCTATAGATGCCAACAACGGGGATGTTTCAGCTGGCGAAAGAGCAGTATTTGCTTTTACCCAAGCGGCCAAAGAATCTGGAAATGTGGATATGTCTGCCGCAAGCACTGCGGAAGCTTGGCAAAATGCCACGGTTGGTCAGCATCTGTCCGGCAAGGGTGGTTCGCTTCAAACGTTCAGTAATCAATTTACTGATGTGCTTAACGATCCCGACAATCATACTCCAGAAGAAGTTTTATTGGCCGCAACGGCGGTAGCTGAAATGGATGCCCAAAAAAGTGGTGCAACCGCTGAAAATCAAGAGACAATTAACAATGCTCTATTCAATACACTCGGTCTTGACGATACATCTCCGGTATCAATTCCAGATCAAATCGCAGCTAAAATTTCTACAGCCACCGGTGGTCGTAATTTCCCAGCCGAAACTATACGCAAGAACTATCGTGCAGCAGCCCCGCCCACTGTGGGTGGTGGTCCGGCTACTGGACCTGCTCCGACACCACCGACACCACCACCTGCTCCGACACCTCCGACACCTCCGACACCTCCACCTGCTACTGGACCTGCTCCGACACCTCCGACACCTCCGACACCTCCACCTGCTACTGGACCTGGGCCCACGCGTACTAGGGTTGATGTATTAAAGGACCCTAAAACTCGTGTTCACTCAACGACTTCCTACTACCAAGAAGGTCCGAATAAAGGAAAAGTTAAAGAAATGATAACTTTTGCCGAAAATCCAGAGATGGGTCAGACTTCAAGACTATCAGACGCCGAGACACAGTTAGTATTAGGCGGTATTGACCCGAGAGATATCCAGGGTGAAAAAGGTGAATCATCAACAATCCAGCAACCGACACCGGGTATGGACTATGCTTGGAGAGAGTTCAAGACACCAGACGGAAGAACCCAAAGAACTCTTCATGAAATTATGCCCAATGGAGTAGTCACTAAAACTAATGTTGTCTTAGAAACGGGTGGAACTGGCTTTTCGACCGAGTACGATCCCGAAACCAAAAAACATAGTATTGTCGAAACGGCTACCGGCCGTGTAGTCGCAGATGACGTTCCAGTGGACTGGATAGGTTGGGAACAGGGTCACCCACCAATAAGTGAAGGAGTTGCCGAGCGCCTGAAGGAAGACACGGCAAGGCGCCAACAGGAAGAAGAGCTTAAAATAGATCATAGCTCTTAAGATTGTGGTAGGTAAGCGATACGGTTGTTGATATTATCAAAAAATATCAACTAAAGGCTTAAGCTTATCTGTTATAATTAATATATTGTGGCAAGATATAAACTAATTCAAGATGTTGAAGCCGAAGACCACATTCTTGGGCCCCTGACCCTTAGACAGTTTATTTTTGCCTTGGTGTCAGCTTTTCTACTGTACATTGACTTCTTTTTGGCGACCAAAGGCCTAGCTTTGTTCTTGATAATTTTTCTGCCTCCTACTTTGTTTACGGTTTTCTTTGCAATCCCTTTTGGTAGAGACCAGCCAACAGAAATATGGGCTTTAGCAAAAATACGGTTTCTGTTCTTGCCTAGAAAAAGGATATGGAGCCAGCTTGGTATCAAGGAACTAGTAACTATAAATGTCCCAAAAAAACTAGAAAAAATATTTACAGACGGACTTTCTCAAGACGAAGTCAGAAGTCATTTATCCGCACTTGCCGACACTTTGGACACAAGGGGGTGGGCACTTAAGCATTCGAGCTTCGAGGAGAAAAATAATTCTGGGGACAGGTTAGTAGAGTTTGCGACTGCTCCTATAGATCCGGGTTTTGACCTAGACCCTGATGAGGACTTTTTAGAAACCAACAAAGGCAAGGTTGCTCAAAATCTTGCGACCTTGATTGACGATGTAGCTATTGAAAGAAGACAAAAACTGGTTGACAACCTAAATAGCTCTTCACAGGCAGCAGAGCCCACAAAACAGGAATGGTTTGAAGAAGAGAAAACTTCTGGCGCTTTGCCTCAAGTAAGAAACGGCGCCTCTGAAGCTTATGACTCAAACATGCGCACCTTGGTTACTTCACAGAAAGAGGCTCCTGCTGCAGAAACTCCTGAGGTGACACGGGTTAGTGACCCTGGTATACTTAACCTAGTACACAACAATGATTTAAACGTGTCGACGATTGCTCGAGAAGCTTCCAAAGGCTCTCAGGGAATCGCTGAAAATGAAGTTGTGGTTTCGCTACATTAAAATTGTTATTTATTTAAGCCATAAGTTCTGAAGGTGGGCACTTATAAATGAATCCTGGCAATCAAAAAACGGTCGTACCAGCAGCTGCAGCTCCTTTGAAGGCGCCTCCAGCTCCTGTTGGCGGTGAACTACCGGCAAAACCTGCTATTGGTATAGAAGCCAAGAAAAACACTAATCCCAACAGCACCCAAAACGCTCTTCAGATTGCCGAAATAAGAGACGGCATCGTGATCATGAACGATGGGTCTTTTAGGTCTGTAGTTATGGTCAAAAGTATTAACTTTGATCTTATGAGCCCCGAGGAACAAGAAGCTATAGAATTCAGTTATCAAGGCTTTTTGAACTCCTTGTATTTCCCAGTCCAAATCTTTATGCGATCACAAAAAATAGATCTAAAACCCTACATAGAAAAGCTGGTAAAGATCAAAAGCCAGCACGAAAATATGCTTTTAACAGTGCTGATGGACGACTATATAGGCTACATCGACGGACTCAGTCAAGATGCCAACATCATGGACAAAAAGTTTTATATTGCTATCCCTTATTACCCTGTATTGGGCACCGAACAAGTGCTTACCCAAAGCAAAAACTTCTTGAGCGGACTTGGCAAAATATTTAATAAAAAAGATCAGCACATTGTGATTAACGAAAAAGACCTAGAAAGTGCCAAGACCGAACTGCGCAACAGGGTTCAGGCGGTTATGAGCGGTCTTCAGCAGTCCAGTATTCAAAGCTTGCCCCTCGACACCAAGGAATTAATTGAGCTTTACTATGACTCCTACAATCCCGATACGGCCACCCGACAGCCCCTCAAAGATTTCAATGAATTAGATGCCGACATTGTTAAAAAAGGGCAGGGCATGGCCAGAAAAGACAATCTGTCTGAGGAGTTGAACTAGATGTTTGGCAAAAAACAGCAACCAGTAGACCAAGCAGCGCTCGCTCAAGCCCAAAAAGTTCAGGAAGAGCAAGAAGTTCAAGAAGCTTTTGCCAAGGGTATCACAGCCCTTAGGGACTTTATAGCGCCTAGCTCGATTGAGTATTCGGCCACACATTTTCAAATTGGCACCAGATACGCAAGAACTTACTATGTATATGGCTACCCCCGCGAAGTTTATACCGGATGGCTAAGTAGCCTTGTTAACCTAGATGAAATTGTTGACCTAAGCATGTATATTTACCCTGTTGAAAGCAAGGTTGTACTAGATAGTTTGAGGAAAAAGGTAACTCAGCTTGAAGCTGGCATCCAAATAGATGAAGAAAAGGGCAAGGTACGTGATCCGGGTAAGCAAGCAGCCATACAAGACGCCGAAGAAATGCGCGACAAGCTACAGGTGGGTGAAGAGCGCTTCTTTAGGTTTGGGCTCTACTTCACAATTTACGGGAGCAGTGTTGAGGAGCTAGATTATATAAGCAAAACTGTAGAGTCGATGCTCGGGCAACAGCTCATATTTAGCAAGGCGGCAACATCTCAGCAAGAGCAAGGCTTCAATAGTACCGTGCCTCAGATGACAGATCAGCTACAGATTAGGCGCAACATGAGCACTGGCGCACTAAGTACGACATTCCCATTCACTAGTGCCGACCTGACAATGGACACCGGCATATTGTATGGAGTTAATATGCAAAACTCTGGCCTAGTAATTTTTGACAGGTTTAGCCTAGAAAACAGCAACTCTGTAGTTTTTGCCAAATCTGGAGCAGGCAAAAGCTTTACCGTTAAGCTAGAGGCTCTGCGCAGCATGATGTTTGGTACCGAGATTTTTATCATTGACCCTGAGAATGAATACCAAAGAATGTGTGAAGCAGTTGGCGGCGCTTATGTGAGGCTAAGCCTTAATTCAACCACCAGGATAAACCCGTTTGATCTACCAAAAGTGGTGGACGCCGAAGAAGCCGACAATGCCCTAAGAAGCGTGCTTATTACATTGCATGGTCTGCTTAGACTTATGATGGGTGGAGCGCAAGCTCAAATGCAGGCAGGCGGTGAAGCAACTATGCCAGCACTTGCTCCTAGCGAAGAAGCCGATCTTGATGCCGCCCTAATTTCTACCTATGCAAAAGCCGGTATCACCAACGACCCTTTGACTCACAATTCTACTCCTCCAGCCATAACAGACCTTTACGACACCTTGTTACATATGGGCGGAACTGGTCCTCAGCTAGCTCAAAGACTCAGGAAATACACCGAGGGTACTTTTGCAGGAATCTTTAGCCAGCAGAGCAATATGGATATAAATAACCCCCTGGTTGTGTTTAATTTGCGCGACCTAGAAGATGAACTTAGGCCAGTGGCCATGTATATTGTGCTCAACTACATCTGGAACAAAACCAAATCAGAGCAGAAAAAGCGAATCCTAATAGTTGATGAAGCATGGCAGCTTATGAAGTACGAAGATTCTGCCAACTTCTTGTTTAGTTTGGCTAAAAGAGCTCGTAAATATAACCTAGGTATCACAACAATTACTCAAGATGTTGAAGATTTTATGGGCTCAAGGATGGGTAGGGCAATTGTAGCCAACGCCTCAATGCAGTTCTTGCTCAAACAGTCTTCGAGTGCAGTTGACGTGCTTACCGACGTATTCAAGCTTACTAGCGAAGAACAAAAACGCCTCAGTCAGTTCCCTGTGGGGCAAGGCCTGTTCTTTGCCGGGCAAAACCATGTGCACATTCAGGTGGTAGCTAGCCAGACCGAAACAGAGCTAATCACCACTAATCCTGAACAAGTTAAAGAGATTGAAGACCTAGCTGAAGAAGAGGATGTCGAGATAGATCAGCCACAAGCGAATCCCGAACCCGCAGGAGGATTAGCCCCGAACAAAACTTAGCAGTATAATAAGTACAAGCATCTTGAAGTGGAAATAAAAAATGGCTCAAAATAACTCAGTATACGATCCAGATTCAGACGAAAACCCAGTTAAAAAAACTGCCCCCTCAACTGATGCCATAAAAAATCAAGAAAAAAGCGGCAAT
>JBAXMV010000023.1:0-8884 GCA_037134095.1 bacterium
CACCATTTGTTGCAGCGTACAAAATTGATTACATTTGCCAGATTGAATAGGGGCTGAACTGCGGCTGCTTGAGCAATTCTGTAAGCCTTTGACCTCGTTCAATAATATGACGCGTTTCTTCGTCTAGATCAGTTGAGAACTGGCTAAAGGCAGCTAATTCGCGGAATTGTGCCAATGCTAGTTTCAAGCCACCACCAACTGCTTTGATAGCCTTGGTTTGAGCCGATCCACCCACGCGTGATACCGACAAACCTACCGAAATAGCAGGGCGGACACCTTGGTAGAAAAGACTGGTTTCTAAGAATATTTGACCATCGGTGATAGAAATAACATTAGTAGGGATGTAGGCACTGATGTCGCCAGCCTGAGTTTCGATAATCGGCAGGGCAGTCATACTGCCTCCACCCAACTTATCACTAAGTTTAGCAGCGCGCTCGAGTAGTCTTGAGTGAATATAGAACACATCTCCTGGATATGCTTCGCGACCTGGTGGGCGGCGTAGCAAAAGTGACATCTGTCTGTAGGCAGCAGCGTGCTTTGTAAGATCATCGTAAATAATTAGGGCATGCTGTTTGTTGTCGCGGAAATATTCGGCAATGGTACAGCCCGCATAAGGTGCTAGGTAGAGAAGTGCTGCGGGATCAGATGGTCCAGTAGCAACAATTATGGTTTGGTCCATCACGCCTTCGCGCTTTAGGCGTTCTTGCAAAGCGGCAATCTTAGAAAGTTTTTGACCAACTGCAACATATACGTTGATAACACCGGTCTTCTGCCGGGCTTGATTCACCATAGTATCGACTGCGATTGCTGTTTTACCAGTTTGGCGGTCGCCGATTATAAGCTCACGTTGGCCACGACCAATTGGTACCATGGCATCAATAGCCGTGATTCCAGTCATCAAAGGTTCAAACACACTCTTTCTGTCCAGTACGCCTGGGGCAGATCGCTCGACACGGCTTCTTGTTTTGGTCTTCAGAGGTTCACCGCCGTCTAATACATTGCCCAATGGATCTACTACGCGCCCAACAAGCTCAGGACCAACAGGTACTTCTAGAACTTTACCACTTAAACGAGCTTTTGCTCCAGCCTTCACTTGCACGTCATCACCGAGTAACACGGCGCCAATTTCATCTTCGCCGAGGTTGAAGGCGAAAGCTGTAATAGCCTTACCATTAACACCGTCAATTTCAAGCATTTCATTATAGCCGCAAGCCCTAAGGCCATATATCCAAGCAATACCGTCGCCAACTCTTGTGACTACTCCGACTTTTTCTATTTCAGGCTGATTTTTGAGTTCAGATATAGCCGATTTTATGTCATCCGATAATTGTTTGATTGATAGATCGCTCACGTATTGCTCCTTCTAAATGGTTATGCGGTAGTTAATTGCTTAAATTTGTTTAATTTTGATCGCACGCTTAGGTCTAATTGTTCATTAGCAAGTGTTAATCGAACACCGCCTACGATGTCCGGATCAATAACTGGGTTAACAATTATAGTTTTAGCGTTGGGATAATTTTTTTTGATTGTCGATTTGATTTCAGCAATTGAATTGCTACTTAGTTCGTGGGAGGTGACGGCATTGACCTCTACGATACCTTGATCGGCACGAATTTGTTGGATATCACGCATCAAAGAATCTAAATCAGCAGTCCTTTTTTCGGCCAATAGATAGCCGGCTATATCTTTAGCTAGCTGCTTACTGTTAACGGTAGCAGTGCGCTGCGCCATGATTTTGGCTAATGGTTGCCTTGATTGCTTCATCTTTTTAAGAAACACTGCCTTTCAATGCTTTTGCTATCAGCTGGGCATCTTTTTTGGCATCTACTTTTTCATCGATTATAACTTCAGTAGCATCGGAGATGAGAGCAACTACTTCAGATTCTAATTGTTTACGGGCACGAGCTACATCTTGCTTAGTCTTTTCCTTGGCATCAGCGAGTATAGCATCGGCTTTTTCGCGGGCCTTAGTTTCGGCCTCTTTTATTGAGTCTTTGGCTGCGTCTTGGGCGTTAGCCAGTATGGCATCAGCTTTTTGACGAGCAGCTTGTAGCTCAGCAGCTACTTTCTCTTCGAGTTTTAGCTGATCTTTTTTCATTTGTTCGCCGATTTTAACGCCATTTTCAATCAATTCGCGACGTTCATCCATAATTTTAATAATCGGCTTGAAAGCAAATTTTTTGAGCACCAAAAAGGCAAGCACAAAAGTTGTGAGCTGGATTATGAATGCTTTAGGGTCTACGCCTAAGGCGCCGAGCCCAGATGAGCTTTCTCCAAAATTAAGCAATGGCTGAATCATTATGGTTGAAAATTTCCTTATTATTTAACGATGAATATTGAAGCGAAGGCTAATAGACCAAAAAGTTCTACGATAGCCACGAAGATCAGTGCCTGACCCAAGAACTTAGCTGCTTCAGGGTTTCGTCCTACGGCCTGTAAGTAGCTGCCGCCAATCATGCCAATACCGATTGCTGGTCCGATAAAACCGCCGCCAATCATTAAACCTTTGGCTATAATCGCTGTGTTTACTGTTTCTGCAAAATCCATTTTATTTATCTATCTCCTTATTTAATGTCTTATTTTTAAAATACAAAATTAACCACCCGTTTAAATTGAAGCACCTTTACTTTGTAGCTTCATTGTTTCAGATGAGTTATCTTCGGTCAAGTCATTGTCGTGACTATGGTCTTGTGAATGATTTACGGCAATCGCCAAATACATCACGCTAAGTACGGTAAATATGTATGCCTGCAATGCTGCAACTAAAAACTCCATAAGCGTAAAGGGCAGTGCAGTCAGTGGAGCAAAAGAGCTTCCAAGATACGCAAAAACACCAATTACAATTTCGCCAATAGTTATATTCAAAAACAATCGAAGCGACAGGCTAAGTACACGAGTAAGATCAGTGAACATTTCAAGTAAACCAATTACTAAAAATAATGGATTTTTAGGGCTTCCAATAAAGAAATGGTTAAGATATTTTATGATTCCACCTGATTCACGCACAGAAGCCACGTAAACAACGGTCATGGTAACAAGGCCGATTGCAAAAGTACCGTTTAAGTCTCCGGTAAATGGCCTCAGTAGCGGACTCTCGCCAGACTTAAAGCCTTCACCTACAATTGGCAAAAGCCCCATCCAGTTATTGAGCAAAATAAAGAAAAACAAAGTAACGAAAAAGGGAACATACTTGCGTCCAACTTTTTTATCATCAAAGCTGCTGGTAACTAGATTGGAGATAAAATCCACTCCAGCCTCAACAAATTGCACAACTCCAGCTTTTGGATGAACCGTGACTTTGCGAGCCACCCATACCAATACAACAATTAGAATGACGGCAACTATCCAGCCATACAAAATGGAGTTGGTTATTTGTAGCCCTCCAATATGTAAGCCATGAGCAGGAGATACGTGGACGCTAGGTCCTTCGGCGGCAAATTTAGCAAACAAAGTACTTAGCATTATTTAGCGCCTTTCTTGGTATCAATAACGGGTTTGAGCATTTTCATTTGTCTCCATACTACCAAGCACAGGCCAGCTACTGCCAGAATAAATCCAAGAATAAATAGATATGGTTCGGTATTAAATTGTTTATCTAATTGGAAACCACCAAGAATAGGGACCAACACCACAATGGCTAATTGCCAGCTCATAGTCATGGTTACGGCAATAAATTGATTTTTTGCGGCCATGCTAAGCTCAATATCGGATTTAGATTGTTTTTGCACGTTTGCAGTAGAAACGGTGCTACTTTTTTTGCTCATTAATACCTATTATAACAGATGTAACCGAGTCGGTCCAAAAAATACTATCAGACCAAATAACATGCGTCTTATAGAGTTTGCTAGAAATTTAGAATAGAGATATATTAATTAGTATGAGTTCACCAAAAGTAACAGTATATTCAGCCACCTGGTGCGCATTTTGCCATGCTGCCAAAGACTACTTCGACAGCATCGATGTTAAATACACCGATAAAGATGTCGAAGCTGACCCCAAAGCAGGCGATGAAAGTGTAGAAAAATCCGGACAACGCGGTATTCCTGTAATCGACATTGACGGCGACATCATAGTTGGCTTTGATCGACCAAAAATAGATGCATCCTTGAAAAAACACGGCTTCAAGAAAGCTTAATTCACCTAAAAATGTCATTTGAAGATTATAAAACCAAAGATTCAGTTGTAATCGTATATACCGGTAATAGCAAAGGTAAAACTACCGCCTCGCTTGGTCTTATGACAAGGGCACTTGGCAACCGATGGAAAGTTGCTTTTATCCAATTTATTAAATACTGGGGCGTCAGTGAACACATATTCATTAGAGACATCCAACCAATCTATAAAGACCAGCTACACTTTTATAAAGGTGGCAAAGGCTTTTATCAGGCCGGTGATTTAAGCGAACAACACGTATCAGAAGAGCAACACAAACAAGCCGCCCAAGACACCTACGACGAAGCCATGAAAGCCGCAATTAGCGGTGAATATGATCTCGTTATATGCGATGAAATAAATAACGCCGTCAATGATGGCTTGCTCAGCAAAAAACAGCTTCAAGACCTGCTGAAGCAACGTTCCCCCAAAACTAGTCTCTGCCTAACAGGTAGAAATTTTCCCAAAGATTTAATATCAGAAGTCGACATCGCCACCGAAATGAAAAAGATCAAACACCATTTCGATGATAAATTCCTAGCCAACAAGGGTATTGATTTCTAACAACATTTAGTGTTAAATATCCGGATGAATCAACATCTTTTCAGGGGTGAAATCAAACACGCTGAAGCCCATCCATATGTCCAGGCAGCATTAAATGGCGACCCAAAAGGTGCCAAAATCGAAACTCCCATGCTCAATAATAAGTGTGTGACGCCCAATGACAAGTTCAATGCCGTCACTGCAGCAATGCAGCTTATAAGATTCAAACCAGACCGCGAGCTCATCAAAAAACCAATAGTCGAGGACTACGAACCAGGTTCACTAGAACAAATTCTTGTTAACCTACTCAACGACACACTTGAACGCCAACCATCGGACAAATTCGCACACAGCACTCAAGAACCTAGGCCTCTATACAATGATGAAGCTCGACAATACTGCCATGAAGCAGAAATTGGATTTATAAATAGCGCCCTAAATCAAAATGGATCGCGCAATAAACTATATGCCGACAAATCAGGAGAGCCAGTTTTTTTCAAAAAATTCTTTCCAAGAGGCGTAGCAACAGCGCTTGCCATGCAGTCAGTCAGTTTCAGTGGTATTGAACTGCCACCAGGCACAATAGTAGACCTCAAAGAAAAGCAAGGTAGTAGACAGTTACCTAATAGTGGAATTATGGTCATTAAAGACATCGATGATCGCAATCTAACAGCGGCCTATCCCCTCAGACTATCGAGCTTCTCACTCACTGACAAAGATCGCTACGAAACTTTTGGTGTATACAACCAGAATGGAATCCGACTTAGTGATTTTGAGCGTCAAGCCAATATTGAAGACATAAAAAATCACTTGCCAGAGCCGGCTGCTATTTTAGGTTGCATGGCTGTCAGGCAAAAAGTGTCAAATATTAACTACGCAGCTTGAAATAAGGTTTGCTAGAATAAAACTAATGAGCAGACCAATACTATACATTTTCACCGGTTATCCAGGTTCAGGCAAAACAACCATTGCCGAAATTATTCATAAAAAAACTGGAGCCAAGCATATTTGGGCAGATTTTGAGCGTAATAAACTATTCGCCAAACCCAACCATAGCGAAGAAGAAAGCCAACAACTTTACGATCAATTAAATACAGCGGCCGAATATTTGCTGCAAAACGGCAAAAGTGTAATATACGACACCAATTTTAACTTTTCTGCAGATCGACAGAAAATGCGCGATTTAGCGGGTGAACATGGCGCAGAAACAGTACTCATATGGGTGACAACTCCCGCCAATACCTCCAAAAAACGAGCTGTACACCCCAGCAAAACTAGAAATGGCTATGAATTCAGTATGACTTCCGCAGAATTCGAAAAAATCACCTCAAAACTAGAAGAACCAACTAAAAATGAAAAAGCTATTAAAATAGACGGGACCAAAATTGACGACAGCCAAATAACTGATTTACTAAATATATAGTTATGTGGAATCAGGGCAGCCGCAAGTCGAAATTATGGTCATTATTGACGCTTATTGTAATTGTTTACCTGCTGTCGATTGTATCTACCAAGATAAATGGCCAATCTACCCCTAGTGCCTCCAACCTTGCGCCAGGTTATTACAAAGTCAGTCGTTTTGTAGACGGCGACACCATTTCAATAGACATGAACGGCAAAACTGAAAAGGTACGTTTCATAGGCGTTGACACTCCAGAAACTCATAAGCCCAATACGCCAGTGCAGTGCTATGGACCAGCAGCGGCAGATTTTACCAAAAATACCCTCGGCCAACAAAAAGTTAGATTAGAAGCCGATCCACTAAGCACCAATCGGGATAAATACAATCGCTTGCTCAGATATGTCTATTTGCCAGATGGCACCAACTTAAATGCCAAGCTCATATCTACCGGCAATGGCTTTTACTATCCGTATTTTCCATTCCAAAAATCTAGCGAATTCTCTAGTCTCCAAAACCAAGCCAAAGCCAAAAACAAAGGCCTTTGGGGTAACTGTAGTCCGACTCAAAATGAACGCGGCGGATATACCTCAAACGTCGCTTCTTAGGCTACGTTGGAAGTAGGATCAATTCTATTTGCTTGGACCCTTTTATTCATTGGAGCAAACAATCGGTTAAAACTTCTGGCAGGCAAATATCCAAAAGTTGCTAAAGCCACAAGACAATAAATGGGATAATAGTTATAACTGCCGTGCAATGAATAAGTGCGTGGCAGAGCTAGTACATAATTCATGAATGACTGCATGTCGCTATCGTATCGCCTGCAAGAAACCCTGACAGACAGCTGGCTGTCAAAACTTACCATTAAGCCTTCCTGTTGCAAGTGCAGCGCCAGGTCAACATCTTCGTGAAGACCCATGCTGTGACATAGTTGATCATTTACTTTTTTCCAAGCAGATTTTCTGACAGCCATATTACAGCCCTGCAAGAATGTTTGTCCGGACATAGACCTGTTTACGCTACTGCGAAGTATCAAGTCTATTTTATCGGCCAGGTCATTGAAGCTGAAATCGTAATAATGCATTGATCCAGAAACTGCATCGATGTTTTTATCCTGAAAAATGCGATGCAGCTGCATAGTCCAATCTGTTGGTACAATCGTATCGGCATCAATTCGGGCTATTATGTCGCCACTAGATCTATTGAAGCCTTTATCGCGGGCATAGCTAACTCCTTGCTTACGCTCCGACACAACAGTCACGAAATCAAACGATTTAGCTACTTTTTTGCTCTCATCAAAAGAGTTGTTATCAACTACAATAACTTCGTAAAGAGGATCATCTTGCAAGGCTAATGCTTCTATACAAGCATTAAGACTTTCAACTTCGTTGTATACTGGAATTACGACTGAAATTTTTAATTTTTTAGAAGTTATCATGCCCAAACAGTATATCAAAAAATTACCCCTGATAGGCAAAATGAGCTTTGCCAAAAAACTGCTACTTAGCGTAGTTTTAGTGCTGAGCGTGATTCTGCTAATAATGTGGGTAGTAGCGATGTGGTACAAAGCCTCGCAAAGCAGCAAGCCACTACAGCTTGGCGTTAGTTATATACCTAGCTACGCCTCTAGTTTAGGAGTAGATCCTCAAAAGAACCTCGATGAATTACTCAATATAGGAGTAAAACACCTGCGCCTGACCAGCTATTGGAGCGAAGGCGAGGCAAAGGAAGGTCATTATGATTTTTCGCAGCTAGATTGGCAATTTCAAAAAGCCGAACAACATAACGCCAAGATTATGCTGAGCCTTGGGCTAAGGCAGCCTAGATGGCCAGAATGTCACATTCCTGACTGGGCCGTTAATCAACCGGCAGATAGATGGCAACCACAGTTAGAAGATTACATAAAAGCAGTGGTAGAGCGTTACCAAGATTCTCCAGCCCTGCAGAGTTACCAATTAGAAAATGAATACTTCCTAAAAGGCTTTGGTACGTGTACCAACTTTGATCGCCAAAGACTTATAGACGAATACAATTTAGTAAAAGATACAGACCCCAACCACCCAATAATAGTAGGTCGCAGCAACAATGCCGTAGGTTTCCCAGTAGGTCAGCCAACTCCGGACGAATACAGTATATCGGTATATAAAAGAGTCTGGGATGCAGGTTTTAGCCACCGTTATTTAGAATACCCATTCCCAGCTTGGTTTTATGGCTGGATAGCAGGAGTCCAGGAAATATTTCAACATCGCAACATGATGATAAGCGAGCTTCAAGCCGAAGCTTGGCCCCCCAATTACAAATCTATTCCCGAAACTAGCTTATCTGAACAAAACAAATCCATAGATGCAAAACGACTAAAAGACAGGTTCAAATACGGCGAAGACACCGGTATGCGTCAGATATATCTCTGGGGCGGAGAATACTGGTATTACCGCAAGGAAGTACTAAAAGACCCTAGTCTGTGGAACGTCGCCAAACAACAGTTCGAAAGTATACAATAAAATAAATATAAGTATTTGTCACTAATTGTAATTTTGTCTATAATAGAGGAGTTATGGGCAAGAAAAAAGCACTAAACCAGCCAAAGAATATTTCTAACCGCCGAGCCAGTCATGATTATGAGCTCGGTGATTCTTTAGTGGTGGGTTTAGAACTGACTGGAGCGGAGGTGAAAAGCCTGCGAACTGGTCATGGGCACCTAAAAGGAGCATACGTAACTGTAAAAGGCGATGAGCTATTTCTGATCAACGCCACCGTAACAGGAACGAACGGCATACCAATCAGTGACAC
>JBAXMV010000024.1:0-8715 GCA_037134095.1 bacterium
TGAAAATTAGATGCTTTTTGTTGTGTTTGAACAATCAAAATTTATAGCACTTGTTCAGGTACATGTCGGCGGTCGATAATTTTGCCTTTATCGTCAACGTATATGATGTCGTGTTCCTTGTAAGTAGTAGCAGTGCTAGGACTATCTAATGGCATACGCGCCTTGCCTGTTACATAGAATTGTTTATTCCATTCGTTTTTGCCGCTTAATGCTCGGTAGATAGCAACACCAGCTAAATTCATCCACAGATTTGCTCTTGCGGGTTCATAAGTCGTTGTCGTTGAGCACTGATTGTTGGTATGTACTGTCTTTTCTTCAGTTGAACCATTT
The DNA here is from genome assembly GCA_037134095.1 of bacterium. GTDB lineage: Bacteria > Patescibacteriota > Saccharimonadia > Saccharimonadales > UBA4665 > RGVC01. Next base: position 331 of record JBAXMV010000024.1, read on the forward strand.
ATCCAAGGAAATGGCAGCAAAGCTACAAGAATAGGCCATAGAGGTAATTTAGGCAAACTTGGCATATTAAATCTCGGAGGTTTTATTGGCACGTAAGTGACGGTTTTTGGCTCTAATTCTATAGGAAGATCTTTCGGCTCGTCTTGTGGCTTTTCTTTGCGTCTTCGCCTTGGAAGAGGTGGGATGATTAACGGCAAAAGGTTGATGGTAAAGCCTGGGTTTTCAGGATCATGAATAATGACCTTAGTGTCAGGGGTCTGTCCGACATGTACTATTGCATCACAAGGATTTACTTGAGGAGTTTCCCTACTTTGAATTTCACTAGTAATATCGGCTCCACGATTTTTAACAAGCAGCGAATTGAGTAGAATGGAATCCTTTTTGTTTAATTCAATCGAACTTCCGTTAAAAGCTTTGATTAATTCCGCTCTAGATTTACCATGGTTTTTTGCGACTTTATCTAGTAGTCCTATCTCGGTACTACTAAGTTGTCTTTCTGCACCTGTTACTTCAATAGAAATCTCAGAAGATTTTGGCAAGCTAGACTTTAGGAAATTTTCTACTAATCTTGCTCTCTGAAGAGCTAATTCATTATTTTTTTCAGATTTAGCACCAAGGTTAAGATCGCCTTTTACACTATCTGACGCGCTTTCATCAGATGAAAAACCATCTATACGAATGTTTAATTTTGCATCAGGTGATTTTTGCAGTATTCTAGTAAACTTTTTCGACAGTGTTTCAAGTTCGACTGACTGCTTATCGTTGAAAGCTGAGGCCTGAAAATCAGAAGCGAAAACTTGTGGAAATTCTAGTTCGGCCCCAGGTCCCCTTACTGTTGTTTCGCTAATCTTACCTGGCTCTAAAAATTGACCACCTGGTTTAATTGCGGTGTGTGTGTGACTAGGAGTAGGTTCTTGCTTATACACCGGAGGAAGAGGTGTACTTTCACCACTGCTAGCATATGCGCTTATTGCTATTGAAGCAATTACTGTGGGTAATAATGTGCGACTAACAGCTTCAAAAGTATTGTTACGAAAATCAAGAGCATGCATAAATCTCTGCATGTATGTAGGTGTTTGACTACCGCCTGAAAAATTAGCTTCAAAATTATTTTTCTCACTCATAAATTATATTATATAGGTTTATTTACTGTTTGTCAATAATCTTGTTCAGCAGCCCCTAAGTATCGCTAACCGTGGTTGTGTTTCCGAGAAACGGTGTCAATACAAATTTGAAATTATTAGATTACTATATTATTTTTTGGTTTCGAGTAAACGAAAGGTGGCTATAACTACGGGCATACCAAGTCCGAATAGAGCGACGATAGCCATGGACTGCTGAACCATGGTGGGGTGACGAAACTCGTGCGATATGGTGCCAAAAGCATTGGCAGCTACCAAGAAAATAACTTCTGCTAAAAATAATCTGCTTGGTTTTGCAAGATAGTCTTTGGCTTTTGCAAAGATTTTTAGATATAGTCCGATGATCAAAAAGAATATTAAAGTTTCAAGGAACCAACCAGTAAAATTACGGAAAGGTACTCCAAAATATGCTCCACCTTCGTACCATGTGTAGATTTTATTTACATAGGAAGCGATTGGGTCAAAGCTCATATCCCACATAGTCATTATCATAGCGGCAACAATTGGCACTCCAGCAATAGCAGCACCGGTAAGTTTGCCGAGTTTGCCGAAAATAATCCTAGATAATACATAGGAGCAGTACCCCATTGATATGTAACTAAAGGTAACCAGCGGCGGTACGCCACCCCACAAAAAACCGTTAACTTTTGGACTTGGATTGTAGTAGTAAGGCCCGAAGACACGGCCGGTATGCACACCGAGATACTCAGCAATGAACGAGACTACTATAATTATGCCAAAGATAACAAATGTGTGCTTTTTTCCAAATAGTTTAAAACTATGCAGCAATACGAATATCAGTGGCGCAAGAAAAATAATGAAACTAAATCCTGGATTTTTAACTGCCCATATATCTGTAACAGCAATTAGTAACAGCAAAGTCCACCTTGCATAGGTACTTCCAGATATTTTATTTATTGATGGCTGCATAATAATTATGCTTATTGTATCAGAAAGGTAATTCTAAACTTAGAGCCAAGAATATTTCATTATTAGTGATCATTGCATAAAGATGATTGACCTTGATTGTTCTACTGCTTATAATCATAACCAATAACTGAGGGCGTCCGTGATTATCAGTAAAAAAATATTTTCAGTACTTTCTATAGCAATGATGCTTTTTTATGTGCTGGCACCATCGAAGGTATTCGCATATTCAGGATATGGTCTTGGTACTCAAGTGAACCCATATAGAATTTCGAGCTGTGCTCAGTTGCAGGAAATCAATAATAATTTATCAGGATACTATATTCTTGTATCAAACATAGATTGTACTGGCTACAACTTTGCTCATTTGGCCGCATCTGCTGCATTTAGCGGTACGTTAGACGGCCAAAATCATACGATAAAAAATTTAGTCATTGATTCCTTTGGCTTATTTTCTCAAACCGACGGAGCTACGATAAAAAATATAAACATTAGCGGAGGATCTACATCTTCATCGGGATATGGTGGAAGTTTTGTTGCAATAGCAGGAGACACAATAATGACTAATTTGCATTCCTCTATGACCGTAAACGGAGTTTATAGTTATAACGGCGGAATTGTTGGTTATATGTATGGAACTTCAAGTGTGACGGCGAGTTCTTTCTCGGGATACGTTTCCGGTTCTGCATATTCAGGTGGAATTGTTGGTGCGATGAGTAACTCCAACAATTCAGTTACTGATAGCTTTACTACTGGAACGCTCCATCCAAATGGAGCGTATACGGGACTGATAGTTGGTGGATTTTTCGCTGGAACAATCTCGAGAGTTTACACAAGCGGAACTATAGATAATGGAGTAACGACTATGACGGGTGGAATTATAGGCGATAGCCAAGCATTGCTGAGCAACTCATTCTCTGCGGCTCAGTTTACCGGCACAACTGCCGATAGTGGCGCTGTTACTGCATATAACGTTAGTGGTATGTATACAAATGTTTATTACGATAAGTACATAACAAACACTGCTAAGATGTGTAATCTTGGCACATGTAATGGTACTGCAGTAAACGTGGGTAATTCCAACCCTACGTATTTTATGAATAACTCAACTAATGGCCCCCTCAACACATGGGATTTCAATAACGTGTGGCAAACGACAAGCTCTTATCCAACACTTAGAAATATTGCATTATTTGATGATCAAGCCGGCATTCCAAACAACGGGGACGCAAATAATGATGGCATCATGGATTCATATCAAGCAAATGTTCTTTCCGTACAAGACAATAAAGGTATTTGGTCAACTGTGACAGTTCCTAATTCAAGTGGCTGTACTTTAGGTGATGGACGCTCAACCAGTGCAATTTCCTTATCTGAAGATAAGGGATATTCAGCACAAACTAACTTGACCGGATTTTATGTATATTGCCCTACATCTGGCATGACAGTAACCGTAACTATTGTTTATGATAAGCAATACTCCAGTCCTATGCTTCGATACTACAACCCAATTACCGGAGCCTACAGCATGGTTAATGGAGCAACCTACGGCACCAAGACTATTGGTGGCATCACTAAGACTACAGCTACATACGATCTAACGGACGGCGGTTCTCTGGATAGTGATGGCTTAGCCAATGGCATAATAAAGGATCCAGTACTATTGGTCCTTGCTCCTTACGCTCCAGTAACAGGATTCGGTATCTATCAAAAAACACCTCTAGACAACCTCCAATATCTTGGTTTAATTGGATCTGGCATGGTTCTAACTGCACTCGGCATCCGCCGTCTTCATAAAAATCCTGCCTAAAAATTGATTGTAATATAGTATAAAAAAAGATCACAAATTATTGTGATCTTTATAGTTATAATTTGGTGCGGGTGATGGGACTCTAACCCACGGCCTCATCCTTGGCAAGGATGCGCTCTAAACAACTGAGCTACACCCGCAAAAAAGTTTAATGGTGGCTCCTCTCGGACTCGAACCGAGGACACAAGGCTCTTCAAGCCTCTGCTCTACCAACTGAGCTAAAGAGCCACATTGAAGGTTCTCAACCCTGTTATTTTACAGATTTTAGACAAAAATTACAACCACCTATGATTTCAAACTTGGATTTAGCTATTTGACTCTAGTGTATTTAGTCGAGTTTCATGATTCTCTAGAATGCTAGAAAAATTTTTAACAGTCATTTCGAGTATCGACTCGACGTTACCTAGACGGTTTTCTATGGAAGCGAGTCTTTCGCCGATATTAAGATTAGCTAGTTCAACTACATACTCCAAAATGACATCTAACTTGTCGTTCATGTCTTCTAGTAATATTTCAGTGTAGCGCTTACTCATAAGCTTATTATAAAACTTTGAGACTTTGATGAGCAATAAGATAATTAAAAAACAATGAAAATTGGTGGAGATACGGGGACTCGAACCCCGGACCTCTTGCATGCCATGCAAGCGCTCTAGCCAACTGAGCTATATCCCCAAGATAATTACCTGAATATTGTAGCAAAACAGGGGTGAAAATGAAAGTTATTAGATAAGGTTCTTCTTTTTGGCAAAGCCCATAATGATGCTGATCAAGGTTAAATTTATGCCTATCAAAGCAATAAATACCCAGTGGGCTTGCTGGAATGGCAATGATACATTCATGCCATACATACCAAAGAATACATTGGGCAAAGCTACCATAATGGTGGCTAGGGTCAGGAAGGTAATTGTTTTGTTTAGGTTGTTGCTACTGATGGCTGTGTGAGCATTACGGATATTATCGATAGATCTTAGGTTGGCGCGAATGGCTTCTATGGACTGGTCGTTTATGAGCAAAAGATCTTCCACGATGTCTTGGTCGGCCTCAAAAAGTGATATATGTCGTCCGGCAAGCAGCCTTCTGAGCGTAGCGTTGTTGGGTAGTAGTGAAGCCAAGAATTCGTTCAATTCATCTTCTAGAATCACAAAATCGATAAGGTCTTGGTTGGTTAGCTTTTGATTGCGTAAGCGAGTTCTTATTTGTTTAATTTTTCGGCTGGTGATGCGTATTGAATTATCATAGGCCTGGCTGATGTCGGCAAGGATTAATAGCAATAATTTAGTGCGTTGGGTTGTAACTACAGCATCCTTGCCACGAGTGAATCGCTCTACCGACTTTAGTGGTCGTTGCGATACCGTGAGCACGTTGTCGTCATCGATTACCACCAAGAGTGGAGCAGTGTCCATGTCGCCATCTGAAGTTTGGAAAGGATAGCGTACGAATATATAGCTCTGCTTGCCTTCTCGTTCGAGTCGTGGCATTTCGTCTTCGTCAAGCGCATCCTCGATGTGACCGATTTCTAATTTGAATTTACTTGTAAGGGTATCGATCTCTCGCTGACTCGGATTTTCGGAATGAATCCAGACTCCGCGCTTAGATTTATCAAGTTCGGTGACTTTAGGCGATTGTAGATTACGATAGAAATACTTGATCATATCTCTATTATCGCATAAAAAGAGCCGATACTTGGAATCAAGTTCGGCTCCTATTATTTTCGTGCGCGCCCACCCTGCGGCGGGTGATTTTTTGTTTTGATGTTTGTTTCACGTAGCCGCAAGCATGCGCACGATATATTTAAATCATAACCGATTTGAGTGAACTGTCAAGGATCAGTAACGCTATATTGTTGGCCATTACTCAACGTTACGGTTAGCTTATAGTGGGCACAGCCATTTGCTGGGGTGTTGTCGCAGGTTTTATTTGGCGTTTCCGCTACTGTTGAATATGCTAAAACATTTGCCTTAGGGCTATCACTGAGCATGATACCTGGAGATAATGGATCTCTTAGTAGCTCAGGGTCAAAACCGAATAAATTAGTACTGATCCAAACCGGATTATTCATCTGAGCTAGTGCAGGATATGAACCAATTTGGCCGTAATATGTTTTTAGATAGCTCTTGATGGTGGCTAAATGCGCCTTTCGGGCTTCATCTAAAACTTTAGCTGGCTGGCTGGCTGCCGACTCAGCTAGCATTTGGTTATTAGGTGTAAAGTAATTTTGCCACATAACTTTTGTTTGCGGCTCAATTGGTGTTTGAGCTTTATTGTAATCCGAGTAAGTAGTGGTGACTATTCGATTACCGTCAATAATTTCTAACTTCGCTAACCTATCTGTGCCAGGCGCAATGTAGAACCTAAACGTAGCATTCTTGTATTGGTTGAGTTGATTAACAGCCCCGGTAAGTTCTAGTGGCGGGAATCCCATAGTGGATGCTGCATACTGATTTAAGATCACGAGTTCACTAAAATTTGGCTTTATTGAATACACTAATATTTTTTTGCCGTTGATTTTTTGGCTTTTTACTTCTTTGGAATTGTACTTATAAATGTTGGCGGATTTGATTGACTTTAGTAAATCTTTGGATATATTTTGGCTGAAATTGCCAAATATTACTGGACCGATTATGGCGTAGCGAGGATCACTGGCCTGCACCAAAAACTCAGGTGCAGTGGCAGGCAGGTTACGATTATCGCGCACAATGGTTTGGGCATTCAATAGTGCTTTAGATTGTGGCGATTTTGCAGCAGCAGGCAATTCTACGTAGCTAACGATGCCTCGACTTGCCGAGCCGTAGCCGACTATTTTGTACTGTGAGCCATTGACGGTAATTTTTTCTTTGTCGTACACTATGGGATTTTTAAGAGCGTTGAGATCCAAGCCTAAATCTTGAGTATCTTTGCCGTCGGTAGTATATTTTTTGACCTCTGTTGTTTCGAAATTCTTTTTCAAAAATCTATCGAATACTTTGTCGGGGTTGTTGAGATTTGATTGCCACATGAATATAGCTACTAAAGAACCAATTAGGATAATTGATAGCATTGCTATGCCTAGTATTTTAAGTAATCTGCGCTTTGGTTTTCTGGCTGGTGGCTTGAAACCATGCGGCGGAGCCGGGATATCTACGTGATTGTTGGGCTCGGTAATAGTAGGTTGCGGCGGTGCTGAAGACGGTGGTGGCGGTACCGTAGGTGTTGGTTGAGATATTTGTGCTGGAGGGGTAACTGGTGGTGGCAAGGGTGCCGCGGGTGCTGGACGACGAACTTCTGATATCCGAGCAGAAGGACGAGAATAACCGCCGTCGATCATGACAGGTCGACGGCTATAATCTGGTCTATTCGACTCGGGCCTATTCATACGGTCCTCGGGTTGCATACTGATCTCTAACTTGTTATTAGCTTAAGCATTATTATACACTCGACAGCCCCATATTTGGCTATGTTAGAAGGATTATTTAATTAGACCTAGAAGCTCAGTTTCATCAATTTGCTTGATACCTAATTTTTCGGCTTTGGCTAATTTAGAAGCGCCTACATTGTTGCCAACAACCAGATAGTCTGTATCGTTGCCAACCGAACTCTGAAAAGTTCCACCTAAATCACGAATCTTGTCAGCCGCTTCGTCGCGACCCATGCTATCAAGGCTGCCGGTAACTACAAATTTCTTGCCCGATAATTTACCACCGACATGTGAAACTTTTTGTGGCGATACACCAAAATCTTCAAATTTTTTGAGCAGTTTTTGGTTGCGTGGCTCCGCGAACCATTCAACCACTGATTCGGCAACCACCTCACCGACACCCTCTATTTCTGAAAGCTCATCAATTGTTGCGTCACTTATTTTTTCTAATGACTTATAGTGCAGGCTGAGGTCGATGGCTGTCTGAGAACCAATATGCCTAATACCTAGACCGTATATAAATTTGGCAAGCGGCGGATTTTTTTCGTTTTGAATAGATTCAACGAGTTTGTTGGCCGATACTTTGGCAAATCTGTCTAGCTTGAGCAACATTTCTGGTGTAATGCTATATATATCTGCCTGATCTTCTATGTAGCCCGCATCCAATAAGGCTATTACGTTTTTTTCACCCAAGCCTTCTATGTCCATGGCGCCTTTGGAGGCGTAATGTTCAATTTGCTTCCACGATCTTGAAGGACATGATTGGTTAGGACAACGCCAGGCAGCGTCCTCAGCTTTTTGTTTCACTAAAAGAGTTTTGCAGTCAGGACAATTTTTGGGCATTTTATAGACGGCCTCGTTGCCGGTACGAAGCTTTATAAGCGGCTCTATGATTTCAGGTATAATATCGCCGGCTTTATGAACAATCACGCTGTCACCGACTCTGATGTCTTTACGTGCAATCTCACTTTCGTTGTGCAGGGTAGCCATTTGTACGGTGCTACCAGCTATCGAAACTGGCTCCAAAATAGCCACTGGCGTAGCGGCCCCGGTGCGACCAATCGATAAAAATATATCTTTGACCTTGGTAGTTGATTGCTCGGCAGCGTACT
>JBAXMV010000025.1:0-8463 GCA_037134095.1 bacterium
GAAGGTGGCTGTATACAAAATAAAAGACAAAATGTTCGCCCTCATCGAGGAAGACAAGAGTCCACTTAGAGTGTCTCTTAGGTGTGACCCTAAATTGGCTAAACTACTACGCGAAAGATACACAGAAGTCATGCCAGGCCAAAACTTAAATAAAAAAGACTGGAACACCATAGTTTTAGCCGGCGAGCTGCCTAGCGACGAAATGCAAAGCTTCATAAGGCATAGCTACGAAATTGTTAAAAATAGCTAATTTGTAGTTGCTGGTAACATTTTCAGCAATAGCTCAGCTGAATCATAATCTTTCGTTAAGACCTTCTTGCCGGCGACATTTTTAGTTTTTACATATGCCTGCTGCAAAGAATTTTGATAACTTTTAAGCTCTTGTTTCATAACTGCCTGGTAAGTTTCGTTGTAGGTGTTATTAATGTCGGCATTTTTTAGCTTAGTTAGAGTAGTGCTACTGACTTGTTTGTTCAATACCTTGGCATTTATCTTAACCTTATTTTTTCTTAAGTATTTGTTGATAACTAATTGGTCGCTGCCTATGCTGCTTGATGCGGTGAGCGAAAATCCTTTATTATCGGCCGACAATTTAGTGTTTTTTAGAGCTTCCTGGCTAAGAACTATAATGACCTGCTGATGCTGAGACACATTCAAAAATGCATCTTTGTCTGAGCCACCACTGAGTAGACCCCTCACAAACGAAAATAGAAATAACACGACTATTATTACTACTAAGACAGCTAAGATTTTTTTCCAAGCAGTGTCAGCGCCAGACAAAAAACTTTTTTTAGGCTGGATTTTAGGATTTGTTATAAAATCATAGGAATTATCAGGTCCAGCAGGGGTTGTTGGCTGCTGCGGTTGCACCGTATTTGAGGGAGTATTGTTGGGTTGCATGTACTCATTAAAGCATAAGCTATATACCTGACGCGAGGCAACTTTTAAGATGTAGAGTACAATATAGGTAAATATGGACGCTGTTGAAGAGGTAAAAAGTCGTTTAAGCATAGAAGATGTGATTGCTGAGTATGTCCCGCTTAAGCGTGCTGGCAGGAACTGGAAGGGACTAAGCCCCTTCTCGAACGAGAAAACTCCTAGCTTTGTAGTCAGCCCCGAAAAACAGATTTGGAAAGACTTCAGCTCGGGCAGGGGCGGCAGTATGTTTGATTTTGTCATGGAGGTAGAAGGACTAGACTTCAAGGGCGCCCTAGATCTACTAGCTAGAAAGGCCGGAGTTGATTTAGAAAAGTATCGATCATCACCTCAAAAAGGCGGACCCAACAAAGAAAAGCTACATCAATTATTAGAACTGAGTGCTAAATTCTATCAGGTGCAGTTTTCTAAAAATACCCAAGCATTAGAATATGTCCTCAAAAAACGTAAATTCTCCAAAGAAACTGCAATTAATTGGCGCATAGGGTACTCACCCAATAATGGATTTGCGCTTATGGAATATGCCAAGTCCAAAGGCTTTAGCGAAGAAGAATTAACTCTAGCTGGGCTCACAGCTCGCCGCTACAAGGGCGGTTTGCAAGATATGTTTAGGGGCAGACTGATGATACCCTTGCAGGATCCGCAAGGCCGCATCATTGGCTTTACGGCCAGGCAGCTAACAGATGACGCCAATTCACCGAAGTATATAAATACGCCTCAGACAGTTTTGTACGACAAAAGCCGACACGTTTATGGACTACACAACGCCAAAGAGGCAATAAGAAAATCTAAATTTGTAGTTTTGGTAGAAGGCAATCTAGATGTTATTGCCAGTCACCAAGTAGGTATTAATCAGGTAGTAGCAACTGCCGGAACTGCGCTCACCGAACCACTACTTAAATCCCTGAGTCGTTTTACAGGTGACATAAGACTATGTTTTGACGCCGATAAGGCCGGTATTGCAGCCACTGAAAGGGCTATTCCGATTGCTAGCAAAGTGAAGGTATCTCTGAGTGTAATCAACATACCATCCGGCAAAGATCCTGATGAACTTATCCAAAAAGATCCAAAAATTTGGGCATCTGTAATAAACGAAAATCTTTATGCCCTAGACTGGTTAATAGATCTCAACGAAAAAGTTCAAGACATCAAATCCGCCAAGGGTAAGCGCGAGTTCAGCGACGTTTTGTTACCAGTTGTTCGAAGCCTTGAAGACCCTGTAGAAAAAGATCACTACCTCAAATTAATCGCCAAAAAAATTAATGTGTCCGAAGATGCGCTAGACCAAAAATATCAATCCACTAAATCACAAAACCCTGATGTCAGGATGAAGAAAATCAAAGTTACACCCGAAAAACTAGATAAAATCCGCGTCGAGCACCAAAGACTCCAAGATAATTTCATGGCTCTAGTGTTGATGCGAAAAACGCTCAGAGAATTCCTAAATCTTATTACCGAAGACATGCTTTATACGCAGCAGGCAACCGAATTACTTGATTTTCTGAAATCAAATATGGACTTTGACGGTAAAACTACAGAGGGGCTCGTGCAAAATATGCTAGATTATGTTAAAATAGAGTCATTACTCTATGAGGAACTCTATCAAGGCCTCGAGCTTAACGAACTTCATGATGAAGCGGCTCGGTTGCAGGCACGTCTGATAGAAATATTTGTAAAAACCCAAAAAACAAAATTATCCGAAGAACTACAAACCGCCGATCAATCGGCTAGTCGAACTATCTTAACCAAAGTAAAAGAATACGACGAATTACTCAATAAAGTAAAAGGAGCAGTCCATGCCAAGAGCTAAGAAAGCCAATAAAGCAGCAGATACATTAAACCCAGAAGCTGATTTAAAAAAATTATTAAAACTTGCCAAAAAGAATGGCTACGTAGCACAAAAAGATATTTTTGAAATTCTACCAGAGCTGCCTACCAATGCCGATGCACTAGACGCGCTCTACACTGAACTTGCTGACAATAATATTGAAATTACCACTTCAACTACTCCCGAAGCAGAGCCTGTTGCCGATTCCTGGACCGCCGAGGAAGAAGCCGAGGAAGAAGAACTGGTAAACAAAAAAGCCGCATCCCTCGAAGACGACGTTGCCGACGATTCAGTCAGACTATACCTACGAGAGATTGGTAAAATCCCTCTACTAACATCAGAAGAAGAGCTTGCGCTAGCCCATAGAGTTGTAGCTGGCGAAAAGAAAGCCAAAGACGAAATGGCAGAAGCCAATATGCGCCTGGTCGTTTCTATAGCAAAACGCTACGTTGGTCGTGGACTAGATCTACTAGACCTCATCCAAGAAGGAAACACCGGCCTACTAAGAGCGGTAGAAAAATTTGATCCAGACAAGGGCTTCAAATTTTCAACTTACGCGACATGGTGGATTAGACAGGCAATCACTCGTGCTATCGCCGACCAAGCCAGAACCATCCGTATCCCAGTTCACATGGTAGAAACTATCAACAAACTATTACGTACTCAGCGTCGCCTGACGCAAGAGTTAAACCGCGAACCTAGCAACGACGAAATCGCTAAAGAGATGGAAATTGATGTCGACAAAGTCGAACACATCATGAAAATTAAGCAGGATATTTCATCGCTAGATGCATCAATTCGTGATGACGAAGAAGATTCTGTACTAGCCGATTTCATTGAAGACGAAGATACAGTTTCACCAGAAGAATCAGCTACCGGACAGTTACTAAAAGAGCAGGTCAAAGACATGCTTGGTGCACTTACCGAGCGAGAACAAAAAATTCTTAAACTACGTTTCGGACTAGAAGACGGCAAAAGCCATACTCTCGAAGAAGTAGGTCAAGAATTCAGCGTTACCCGTGAGCGTATTCGCCAAATTGAAGCCAAAGCTTTAGCTAAGTTGCGCAAGCACCGTGATGCCAAAAAACTTCACGATTACATTAAATAATCTATTTAGTTAATTCCTGTTTCTGTAAGCAAGCGGTCAATTGCTTGCTGTAGATCGTCGATATTTTTTAGGTTTGTCAGATAATAGTCAGCGTTGGCTATTGGGCCGCCTTTTTCTAGTTTTTCAATTTCAGAATATTCTCTATCGGTAGCTTGCTTATCGTTAAGCGGTCTTACGGGTCTTAAGCTAAGTCTTTTATGTCTTAGGCTTCTAGGAGCAACAACTGCAACTATAATCGAGCGATCGCCGTATTCGCTTTTGAACATTTTATACTCAGTCCAACTGTAGAGTCCGTCTACAACTATCGGCTGAGAGTTGTTTATTAGCTTGATTTTATCGATTATTCTTTTTGCATAAACATCATTGCCGTATTTTTTGCGGATATCTTCACGAACAATTTTTTCATTTTCTGGATTCAACTCCAGACCACGTTTTTTTATCTCGTCGATAGTTATACCGCCAAAATAGACACTATTAAATCCTTTAGACTTTAAGTGCTCAACACACATTGATTTACCAGCGCCGGGCATCCCAACGAAAACTATTAATTTTTGTTCCATTAACTCTATTGTACTAGAATCGTCACTATAATTTTATCGGTTTTGTGAGCTCTTTTTGAAGCTGCAACACAGCTTTTCGGGTATGTTTACGGGTGTATCGCTGGAGTTGGCGAAGGACGATGTATATACCGCCGGCAGCTATTGCTATCAGCCAATCGATAAGGCTGAGAGATTGTGTGCCGAATATAAATTGACCGGATGGAGTGTAGATGGCTAAAATTATTAATCCAATCGAACCAGCAATTGCTAACAAGAGTTTTTTATTTTCCCACAAATATTCACTATAAACTTTGGCGTGATTATCGGCTCTTTCGAAAAACAAAAACAGCATTGTGCAGATACTTAATGTTAGAAATGATTGGGTCGTAGCATGGTGGTATAGCGGCAGAGTTAAATCTGTTAAATTGACTGGACTTATGCCAGCTCTATTGAAAAATATTATGAAGCTGGAATAAGACAATGCTGCAGCAATTAAGCCAAACCCGAGCAAGCCAATAAAGCTAGATGGATTGAATATTTGTACTTCAGGATCCTTTGGCTTGGCGGTCATATATTTGTCTCTAGGAGAATCCGATATCAAAGCTATCAACGGCGCTATTAATAATATACTGGCTAGCAGCAGTTCTGGGGCCGTCAGGATCGGTGCTACTTTGATTGTGATCAGTATGATCAAACTCAGCAAAACACATGCCAGTGAGGCTGTGTTGCTGGCAAGTGTGCTTCTGAGCACCACATTCATATTTATTTGGTTTACTCGGCCTGCGAATATATTTGATATCAAATCACCAATTTTTGTTGATCCTATTAGTACGTCAGCTTCAGAATATATTTTTTTAGTTGCGGCAGAACTTGCGCAGGCAAGAATGTATTTCTTTCTGGAGTTCAGGGCAGCTACTAGTTTTGTTTTTTGAGAACCATTGAGTCCGTGTACCAGGGCGCCATTTTTTCCTATCAAAGTTACTAATTTAGAGTCTGAGCGACCCTCAATATCTGCTGCATTGATTATAGACCCCAAACCTATTTTCTTAACGAGAGACTGCGCAGTTTCCACGCTACCGTCGTAGCTGACTACTAATTTTATTCGACCATCGCTCGCACCGCTTAATGCAGAAACTAGGTCGTCCTGTATGTCATGTTCTAGGGCGACTGCTCCCATAAATATATTGTGCTTTGATCCTTTGACCTGGTAGCTAAGTCCCAGCACGACATGACCTTTTTGGTAATGACGCTTTAAGTAATCTTCGAACAACTCACGGTCATTCTTACTAAGTTTACGTACATGAGAGTGGTCCCATAGATCTAGCGATTCATCTAGTATTTCCTTGAGATCCCCAGATTGGAAAGTCAATTTAGAAGATACCGATTTTGTATCAATATAATTTGCGGCTAGATAGCGCAGAGGTTGATTTTTTGTGTCCATTAGACCTGCAAAAAAGACCTGCATTGATTCTATTTGGGAAGCGCTAACTTTGCCTGATTTACGGTTGGTGAGTTCTGCTTTTTGATCACCCTTTTTAACGCCGTATATGTCCTTGCCGATAGCAATTTCATTAACTTTTAATCCCACTTCATTAAATAATTCATTGTGCTCGCCGATTATGTATTCAACAGATCCAATGTCTATGGCATTTACTGGCCCAGATAGTTTTTGTATTTTCGAGATAACGTAAAGGCAGCCATATAATACTGCCAAAATTCCAGAAGGCAGTGTTGCGGCAAGTATTCCAACGATAAATAGGGTGATAGTAGGCACACTTACGCCTGCAAACCAGCCAAAAATTACCGCTAGCAAAGTAGCAATCATAGCCGACTGCAAAATAAGCCCAGTAATATCTGAAACTTCTCTTATTAATATAGATTTAGAGTTTAGCGTAAGCCCAATTAGCCGCTTGGCAATAATTAAGTTTACTAGTGATATAACCACGACAATACTGGCAGTTTTGAAGTCTTTGTTGGCAGCACTAATTCCGGCCATTGCAAGGGCCATTGCAAAGTAGATATTGATAAATTGTCGGCTCATACTTTTCATGTATTCATAAGCATTATACCTCTTAAAATACAGTATTTGATGATAAAAGATGGTTTATACTGTAATCAATGAGTGATAAGGCAGAATCCAAGAAAAGAAAAAAGCTAGTCGTCATAGACGGCAAGAGTGTTTTTTATCGTGGCTACTTTGCTATGAGCAATTTAGCGACCAAAGACGGTACACCAACAGGTGGTGTATTCGGTTTCGCGAGCATGGCGCTTGAAGTCGTGCGCCGACTAAAGCCAGATTATGTAGCAGTAGCTTGGGACAAGCCAAAAACCAATATTCGCAAACGATTAGAAATTTATCCTGAATACAAAGCTGGCCGCAAACCATCACCGCCAGACTTTAAGGTGCAAATACCACTACTGCATGACTTACTAGATGCTTTCGGCTGGCCGTTATACGAACTCGACGACTATGAAGCCGACGACATAATGGGTGCGCTAGCCGTGCAGGCCAAAGAGCAAGACATCGAGACTATTTTAATAACATCTGACCTAGATATGTTGCAGCTAGTTAACGGGCATGTGCATGTCTATGCACTAAAAAAAGGTTTGAGTAATATTGAACTTTATTCACCCGCAACTTTTGAAGCCAAGCACGGTATCAAGGTTGATCAGTACGTCGATCTAAAGAGCATCAAAGGGGATAGCTCCGATAATATTCCTGGAGTGCCAGGAATCGGCGAAAAAGGTGCCACTGAGTTACTCCAACAATTCGAAACTCTAGATGGAGTATATGAGAACATCGATTTAATTAAGGATTCCCTAAAGAAAAAACTTATTGCCGGCAAAGACCTAGCCTACACCAGCAAAAAACTAGCCCAAATCTGGACCGATGCCCCAGTAAAGCTAAACCTAAAAGAGCTTGATGGCAGCAAGGCTGATCCCGACCGAATTCAGGGTATTCTACAAAAACTAGAGTTTAGAAGCTTAGCAAAACAACTTCCTGAAATAATGCAGGTATCCGGTAGCACATTGCCAATCAGTAGCGCAGCTGTCGTAAAAGTAGGCAAGCCAGTACACATTGCTGCTGATTCTCAGCTGACACAAATTAACCTAAGCAGTCCAAAAGAAGTTTACATACACGGTTTTGTGGCCGGAAAACATGGCAAGCAGCCCTTGTCTTTGGCTGTCAGCAGTGACGCCAAAACTGTTTACGTCCTAGACCTCAACAAAATTAGCAAATCGGCACTCGTAGGTTGGCTGAACTCCACGATCAATAACCAAGTTAAGCTGATTGGTTACGACCTCAAGGCGACTATCAAAGTTTTACTAGAATTAGGTCTTGGCACAAGACATGTAGAGCATGATGTCTTTATAGGAGCTTTCCTGATCAACTCATTAACCAGGGAACAGACACTTACGGAATTAGCAGAAGCCGAACTGGGCTACGAAGGTCACGGCTTCGAAAACCTCTCACCTGAAGAAATGTTAGCCTCAGAAGCCGAAATTATCGCAATAATTCACGCTCTACACAAAAAACAGGCTAAAGAAATTGCCGCCATACCTAAACTCAGCCGATTGGCAAAACAAATTGAATGGCCAGTTATACCTGTTTTAGCCGAGATGGAACATCAAGGCATAGAACTAGATACTGATTATTTAATTAAGTTTGCTGATGAGATAAATGACCTTGTTAGTGACTATGAACAACAAATTTACGGACATGCCGATAAAGAGTTCAATATTGCCTCACCAAGCCAGCTTGCAGAGGTGTTATTTGAAGATCTAAAGCTTCCTCAGCAAGGGATCAAAAAAGGCAAAACCGGCTACTCCACGGCAGCTAAAGAACTCGATAAATTGCGCGGCAAACATCCAATCATTGATTTAATTACTCAGTACCGCGAAGTTGCCAAGCTCAAGAACACTTACGTCGACACCTTACCGACCCAGGTAGACGAAAATAGTCGAATACATACTACTTACAATCTTACGATTGCACAGACTGGACGGCTCAGCAGTACCGATCCAAACCTGCAAAATATACCGACTAGAAC
>JBAXMV010000026.1:0-8250 GCA_037134095.1 bacterium
TAATTACGCTATACACTAGGTTTTCTAGTAGCTTCAAAACATCTTCGTGATTTTCGATAAAGCCCATTTCTACGTCTAGCATTGTCACTTCCGATACGTGCCGAGTAGTAGCGCTTAGTTCGGCGCGGTAAGCCGGAGCTATTTCAAATACTCGCTCAAAAACTCCAACCATAATTTGCTTATAAAGTTGCGGGCTCTGAGCTAGCGTTGCTTGCTGTCCAAAATAATCTAACTTAAATACTTCAGCGCCGCCTTCGGCTGCACCAGCTACTAATTTGGGAGTGTTAATTTCGGTGAAGTCTTGCTCCTGCAAATATTCGCGGATGTATCTGAGTAAATTAGCGCGGATCTTGAAAATCTTTGTTTCTTGAAGGTTGCGAAGACCTATTGGTCGGTAATCAAAAAGCGTATCTAGGTTTTCTGATTTATGACTAAGTGGTTTATCTATTACTACGGGTGGTTCGTCTACTACAGGTACCAGCACATTGATTGTGGCGTGATGTAATTCTACTCCGCCTGGTGCGCGCTGTTCTTCTACAGTCTTACCACTAAGCTCAATGACAGTGCCAATTTGCAAGCCACGAAGCTTTTCAACTTCGTCCTTGTCTTCTATAACAGCCTGTACAATTCCACCGCGGTCGCGCAAGTTAATAAATGTTAGGCCGCCAAGCATGCGCTTTTTGTGTACCCAGCCTTGCAGGGTTACGTCTGAGCCGACGTGGCTTTTTAGATCTCTAGTTAGTATTCTCATTAAAGATACTTTACCATTTATTCTTCTGTATTAACAGGGGTTTGCTCTTCTAAATCTGGGCTTGGAATTTTTTGGTGTTTAGCGGCAACCGCTTCGATGCTGGAGTATTCGTCAAATTCTTCACCAGGGATATGGCCCAGCAGCTGGGCAAGAATATTGTCGACAGTCAAAATGCCAAGCAAATCCTGGTGGTCATTAACCACTACCAGAACTGGATGATTGGTGCGGTAAAAAGCTTGCAGTGCAGTACTCAGCACATCTTTTTCGTGAATATAGTAAATGGTGGTTTCCATGAAATCTTTGATCTTGCCCGCCCGTTGCAGATCCAACCGGGTGTAGTCTATGAGTCCCAGCAAAGGCCCTTTCGCTGAATCCCGCACCAAAACATTCTTAACTGCGTTATTATGTAATTCATCAACAAGTATCGGCCCAATAACGGCGTTAGGCGAAATAATTTTAACTCGTTTTTTTGGTGTCATAACGTCGCCAACTATGTGATCATCAAACTGCAAAGCGCGTTTTGCAATCTCTAATTCTTCATCCGAGAAACGGCTGTCGTGCTGGTGTTGTTGGGCATCAATCAGGTCTAACAAATCACTGCGCTCAAAAAGTCCGGTGTGTATTTGCTTGCTTGACCAATTCGATGTAACGCTCGATATTTTCTTAAACAACGGATCCAAATATCCTAGCAGCCAGACAATTGTTGGATTTACCAGCCTAGTTAATGATTCGCCTATGTCAGAAACTCGGCTACTAGGCAACCAGCTAAATGCCACCCATAGTAGTGCAGCCACAATAATAATACTGATTAGGGCTGGAATCTTCTGAGCCAACAGCACAAATCCAATAGCGCTGAAAATAATGATAACTCCCCAGAGCAGTCCCCAAAGACTATTGCCATAAGCTACCGCTTTGTAGGCTTGGACGGAATGAAGGTCTTGATTTTTGGCACGTCTTTTTAATTCTTTGGTAGGTAAATGCATGTAGGTCTTACGAATCACTACGGCACTCATGGCAATTGCCAAGAAAATAATCGATAAAATTATATTAGTCATACTTGTTTAGCTTATCGTGGATGGCGTTTTTTATAAAGTCTTTTAGGGGTGGTTATTCGTGTATAATTAAATTAACAAGCAGTCAAAAAGGGGTTAAATAAATGTCTAAACAGTTCTTAGCAATCATTGCAGCAATCATAATTGGATTCGTAGGAATAGCCGTATATAGCGGTAATCAGTCGAAAAAAGATGGAGTAAGTTCATCTTCAAAATCCAGTGTATCTCAGCACATTTCAGGTAATCCTAATGCCAAGGTAACACTACTTGAATACGGCGACTACCAATGCCCATACTGCCAGCAATACGCTGCAACTGTTCAGCAAATTCAGGAACAATACAAAGACACTGTTAAGTTTCAGTTCCGTAACTATCCTCTAAGCAGCATTCACCAAAATGCCGTAGCTGCGGCCCGAGCTGCTGAGGCTGCTAGCCCACAAAACAAGTTCTGGGAAATGCATGATTTACTATACTCAACAGGTAACTGGGAAGTCTGGACCAAGTCAAGTGACCCAACTCCTTTGTTTACGCGCTACGCCGAACAACTAGGTCTCAACCCAGTTAAATTCAAAACAGATTTCTCATCCATACAGGTCAACGATACAATCAATGCCGACAAAGCTGCCGGCACCAAGCTAGGAATCCAAGGCACACCAACCTTCTACGTAAACGGCAAAGAAATCAAAATCAATAACTCCGTCGCCGGTTTCCAAAAAGAGCTAGACGCAGCTCTTAAGCAAAACTAGTAGTGTAAGAACTCCTGCCAATACGGTCGCTTGACCTCTACTGGCACTTTAACCTCATAGCTTTTATGGATTTTTATTTTAATTGGCACTGAAGTCTCACCTCTTTTTACATGCAAACAACATAAATATAAATGCTGCTTATTTTGTTTTATTGTTTTTGTCTCAAATAGCAAAGCAGTATTTTTTGCCTCACCAAGAAGTAGCATTAGCATAACAAACAGCTAATGCTATTGTCAAACTATCTTATTTTTTCTTACCACCGTTGCCGGTGCTTACCACCTTGCCACCCTTAACGGTAGCTTTGCAGTTTTTACAGTACTTGTCATCAGAACAAGGATCACCGTACTGATTAGGATCTTTGCAAAATGGGCATTTCATTTTTTGTTTGCCACCCTTTTTTTCAATATATGAGGTTTTCTCTTCGGCCTGGCTAGAACCAGATGGGCAGGAGCTGGAGCGAGCAGTGCTTTGAGCCTTTTTTTCTAAGCCAATGGCAGCGTCATAATTTCCTTCTAAAATTGCCCTACGGGCCTGCACGATATGGTCAGCGGCTACAGTTCCAAAAACTCTAGCGTCAATAGATTTGTCGGCAATGGCTAGAGTTACCATGTGTTTTTCGCTAGTTTTGTGCAGCCGTTTGGTGGCCTCAACTGGTGACCAGATTGTGCCGGCCTGAGATATTAGTTCGTTAGTTATAAGCTGTACTTTATCAGCAAAGTCTAACTCCCTTGCAGCGCATTTATCGCTGTAGGCTAGGTAGTCTTCACGTGCACGGGTCTCGCCGAAAAATTTGCCACCAGAAGCGTCATCATAATGTTTTACCAAATCAACTACACCGTTTGGCATTAGGCTTTTATGAATCAAAATAGGAGTGTCGATTATTTCGGCAGACGACTTCTGGTCATAATCAACTCCGAGTGCTTCGCCTAAGCTGGCAATTGTTTGTTTGTCGTGCCGTTCACCGTTTGCTCTATCGACGCCCGACACAAAAGCCGATTCAGTCTTTAGGCCCTCGCTGCTGGTTGAAGTAACCTGGATGGAGCACGACATGGTGTCCGTAAAAAAGCCGGCTTCTTGCATTTCTTGATGACTCATATCGTCTGCGGCCATCGAAAAAACTACGAAGTTATAATCTTCAAGTAATCCTTGGCGGTTCAAATTCTCAATTCGCATTCCGTTGCGAGCCTCGGCCTCAAAACGTTTCGTCATTTTGCTAGTCTCTGGCGTGAAACGCAAAGAGTTGGCATACACAGACTCCATAGTTTGTCCGAATTGCATAATCTTGCCTTGGTCACTAAGCTCCAGGTCGACACTTGTTATGTGGCCAGTCTTAATCGTCCTTTCAACCACATCGGTCCGGACATTCGTTTCGATCATTTGCCTAGCGATTAGATCGCCTTCGTGGGCCAGGCTGATTGATTCCATCAATGAAGAGGAATAGTTATCTTCTGGCAGTTTTTCTTGCAGCGCCACACTGCCAACACTTCTAATAAAAGCCTCGGCACGATAACGTACCATCAAATCTTCATGCATTTTTGGAACCTCTACAACCATTGGCTGCAAAAGTTCTTCGTAAATTAGTTGGGGGGCTGCTTCGACCATAAAAATACCCTTGTCTCGTTTGATCGAGCAAGGGTGCGAATATACAAAGATACTGTTTGCTCTTAGCTCGAGAGACTTTTTATTGCTGTATCGGACTCTCCTGTTTCCAGGTAAACCGTTGCGGCACAGTTCCCGATTTGCACGGGATTCCAGCATCTGTTTGTTAATGTATGTAGTAGTCTAGCAGGAGCTCGCTACGCTAGATATAGTATTATTTACTTCAGCCTAAAACTGCTTAGGGCGTTTATAAATACGTTGTAATCAGGATTTGGACCAGTGAAATTATCGGTGAAATAGAATCTGTGAGTCGCTCCATCATTGGGGCTGGTAAGTACGACGGTGTTTAAGCCGTCGGTTGATCCGCTGCCAACCACATTGCGCGTTGGGCTGATGCTGTCGCAAATAAAACTTATCCCCTGCCATTTGGCATTGACGCCCTGTTGGCCATTTTGCAAAGGCTCGTTTTTGGTAAAGTTTGTGCAGTTATCTGACACCGCTCCTATCACGCCCACCCTGTCACCCTGAGCTTGAACACTCAGCACCCTATTGGTAGCTAGATTAATTGGAGTTGAGTCTACGTAAATTGTAATAAGTTGGGGGTCTTTGTTGTCTGTACTTGTAAAAGCATAGGTCTTGTAAGTACCGCTTTCGACGGCCGTTTCGCGCCACGAAACTGGTAATTCGATTTTGAACATCGGTGCATCGAATTGGCGCGTCTGATTCTTGTACTCTACTTTTGTTTCGTACGAGTTAGACTGTTTGATGACTACTTTTGGCTGTAGGGCTTGGCTTATAAAATGATAAATTACAAAACCAATTAATATGACTAAGGCCGCCACTAATGCGCGAACTAGCCGTCGCTTCTTTTTGCTCTTCTTTTTTTGGTAGGCCTTATACATTTTTTATGATTCTTGGCGCTGTTTTATCTCACTCAGCCGGGGCATAAAACTCTGCGCGGCGGCATCTAGCCCCAACACTTTCAGTGCACCCAATAAAACATATAAATGATCGATGCTAGATTCTTTGATTTCTCCACCCAAAAGTTCGATTTTGGCAAAGGCGTGCTCAACTTTTTCGACCAGCCATTTCTCTTCACCAGGTTTAATTTGGTTGGTTGTCACCTTGGTGGTAGCATCTGAAGCCACGACTTCTAGGGACCGTGCTGAGTGGTCACGTTTGCGCAAATGTCCGCGCTTGATTAGGTTGTTTACGTGCAGCGATACTGTAGCCACAGAAGTATAGTTAAGACCGCTCATAATTTCGCGGTAGCTGGGGCTGTAGCCGTGTTCGGCAATAAAGCTGTCTATAAAGCTTAGTAATTCTTTTTGTTTCTTGGTAGGTCGTACTATTTTTGTTTGGTTTTCGTTCATGATTATATTAAACCATAATCAGGATCGTTTTTTCTTCACTTTTATAGTTATTGGTGCCATAGCAATTCCAGCCAAACCCCACCATACATAGGCCAAAGTATCGTCAGCCCAAGCGTGCATCAACAAATTCACCGCTGTTATACCAATCAAAGAAGCAAATAGCCCAAGCGCCAGCGGATCAGCTCTTTTGAGCCACAGCAGATAGCCAACAGCGCTGTTAATTATCAAAAACAAGGCCAAGCCAAACCAGCCAAGCTCTTGGCCAATCTGCACAAAGTAGTTTTCTGATATTCGAGCTGGGGAAGAATTATAGACACTGGCCGGCCCTGCTGAGCCTGGTCCAAAACCTAGTGGATGATTAGCTATATCTACGACTCCGTCTTTGGTTGCTTTCCAGTGACCTTGATTAGAGCTTACTTTGATTGTCGACTTATCTTCGGTATGGAAAACTACGTTTTGGAACCTTGAGTCAGAACGCATCGCGTAGCCCAAGCCGCCCATAAGAGCAATCAAAAGAACCAGTAAAACAATATGAGACCTGGCAATCTTGCGACCCTCTAAGTTCATTACTCCCAGAGTCGAAAGCGCCAACAAAGTACCAATCCAAGCACTCCTAGAAAACGTAAAGAACAAGGCCAGCAGGCCGCCAGCCAGTAAAGTTATGTACTGCCAAGTTCGCTTGCCGCGTATTATTAGCATTGCCAAAAAAGTTATCGGAATAATCAGATAAGCGCCGAGTGGATTGGCGCCGCGTAGAGTCGAAGAAATTCTTATATAAGCACTGTTGCTATTTACTGTTTCGAACGCCTCAATAGTATGTTTGCCATACCCAAAATGACTCAAAAAATCATTGGGCAGCACGCTAAATTGCAAGACTCCAAACACTATCACGACTGCAGCTGGCCAGATCACGAGCTTCTGCCAATTCTTGCGTAAGCGTTCAGTTCTTAGCGCAACAGCCCAGGCAATCAAGAAAAATATCAAAAACCTAGTATTCACAATCATTCCATAGCCAAGCGCCTTAGCCGACAAATCACCACCCTGGTATCCTATAATCCCCCAAGCCACGTTCAGCATAATGTAAGCTAAAATCAACCACACCAAGCGCCGCGTGAGCGTATTGTGTCGTATTTTTGTATCTGTTATTAGCAAATACACTGCGCCGGCCCCAGCTAGCAGCAGCAAAACCTCTTTCCAAAGCCTAACGGCAGTGTAGTGACCAATCAGGCTAGATACCCAGACGCTCAAGAAAGCGTGGAAAGGAATTAAGAAAATAATTATCATCACTAATGTGCCGGTCCATTGCAACGTGTTGTACTTAATCGATGATTTCTTCATAAATGTTATAATCTAGTATATCGCGAAAGACCGTTAATTAAATATGAAAAACAATGCTTCCCTCGCCTACAACGTCTGTCTGGTAATCGGTGATGCCCTGGCTCTCACTATTGCTTTTACTATTGCCTATGTAGTTAGGGTGAGTTTAAGCAGCACACCACTCAGCGCTCAGGTCAGCTCTCACACCTACCTTGCAGTGCTACTCAGCCTACTGCCGTTTTGGATTCTAATATTTGGTCTACTCGGCCTCTACAACTCCAAAGTATACGATAACCGCTTCAGCGAAATTGGCCGCCTATTAATAGGAAGCTTTGTGGGCATCCTATTTGTAATCAGCTACAGCTACATCGCCAACACCACCATCTTTCCGGCCCGCCTGGTCACGGTCTACGGCTTCTTGTTTGCCTTCGCATTCGTATTCATATTTCGCACAATTGCCCGAGGCATTCGCCGTGAACTTTTCCGTTTTGGTATTGGCATCAACAACGTTCTAATCATTGGCGACACCCCAATTACGCACGAACTAGTTCAGCGCCTCAGCAACACCACAGTCACTGGCTACAAAGTAGTCGGCATTGTTGGTGGAGTCAAAAACAAAAATGTTCACAAGCTAGGACACAAAGTTTACTCCAGTTTCGATACCGCAGCTCGGGCTCTTAGCGGCAAAAAACTAAACACCATCATCCAAACCGAACTATATGCCAACTCCGACCACAACGACGAGATCCTCACCCACGCCCAAGAAAACCACATTGCTTATCGATTTGTGCCTGGTAACGGCGAATTATTTGTGGGTAACATTGAAGTTGATTTGTTCCAATCGGTGCCAGTAATTGCTGTCCACCAAACTGCTTTGATTGGTTGGGGACGCGTAGTTAAGCGACTAACCGACCTGTTCCTAGGAACCATATTTTTGATCTTAGCTTCACCATTCATTTTGCTGCTAGGAGTAGCCGTCAAACTATCTTCCAAAGGCCCAATATTTTTCCGACAAGTTCGCTTAACTCGTTTCAACAACAAATTTACAGTTTTCAAGTTTCGCTCACACAACCTCAAATATTCTGGCCTCAGCCCCGAAGAAGCCTTCACCAAAATGGGCAAACCAGAGCTTATCAAGCAGTACCGCGACAACGGCGATCAAATCCCTAACGATCCGCGCTTAACTTCAATTGGTCGGTTTATGCGTCGCACCAGCCTAGACGAACTACCGCAACTATTTAATGTAGTTCGAGGCGATATCAGCCTAGTAGGTCCTCGTGCCTTAATCCCCGAGGAGCTAGAAGTATATGCTAAGCGTCATGCAATATTAAGTGTTAAGTCGGGCCTCACCGGGCTAGCTCAAGTGTCTGGACGCCGCGACATCAGCTTCGAAGAACGCCGCAAGCTAGACC
>JBAXMV010000027.1:0-8018 GCA_037134095.1 bacterium
ACTAATTACCAAGTAAATGAAGTTTTCTTCGGCAGCGGTGGCGAGCTCAACTCATGCTCCACTAGCTACTGTTCAAAACAGTCAGCCGGCGAAGTCGTGGTAGGCAACACTGCTAGCGCAAATTACCAAGCCCAAGGCGGATTCAACACGGATCGTGAGCCATACATCGAATTCACCGTAACCAACCCTAACACTTCTCTGGGCGTTTTGTCTTCTACTACTACCGCAACAGCCAACGCCACCTTTTCTGTCAAAACTTATCTAGCCAATGGCTACACAGTAGTTAATGCATCTAATCCACCGACTTACAGTAGTCACCCCATGAACACACCAAGTGTGCCAACGGCATCAACAGTAGGCACAGAACAGTTCGCCATCAACCTAGTGGCCAACACCAGCCCAGCCACTTTTGGAGCAAACCCAGTGCAAGTGCCTAGCACCACATTTAGTTTTGGTCAGGTTTCTGCCGATTATAGTAACGCTAATCTTTATAAATACACCAAGGGTGACACCGTGGCGTTTTCTACGAAAAGTACTAGTTTCACAAACTACACAATCTCTTATATATATAACATCAGCAAAGGCACGCCCGGAGGCTATTACCAGCTCAACCACATCTTAGTTGCTACTAGCACATACTAAACCTGTGGAAAACTCATATATATATATTGACACCTTAATAAAACACATATAGCATAAGAGGTAACACTTTAAGAAGAAAAACAAAAAACAAAACAAACAATGTATCAGCAATTTAAATTTAACAAGTCTGGCTTATACAGAACACTCTGCACCACCATGGCCGCAGTGATGGTTGTAGCTTTATTGCCAATATTCTTCTCAGGCCGCGCTTCTGCCGGCGCCATCTCATCAAAATCAATAATAATGTCAAGCTCCAAAGTCAGCGACACAGGTGTTACATACACCATAGCCTTCACTCCAGCTTCATCATATGGCGCATTAGCAATTGATTTTTGTACTACGCCAATAGCCGGCACAACCTGTACCACTGCCACTGGACTTAGCGTAACTGGTGGTTCGGGCACGTCAGCGGGCTGGACGATATCTTACGCTAATCAATATTCAATTACTGCAACTCGTGCTAGTACTACATCAGGTGCATTTGCACTTACAGTTGCTGGTGTTACTAACCCATCATCTAACGGCACATTTTACGCAAGAATCCTAACCTGGAATGGTACAGCCACTACAGGTTGGTCATATTCTAGCTCACCAACTGAAGGCTCTAGCTACACTGATTCCGGTGCCGTGGGTCTAAGTACAACTCAGACAATTACTATTAACGCCATCGTTCAAGAATATTTGGCATTTTGTGTAGACGGAACTACCACTTCTGCTGCTGGTGTCTGTAATAACACATCCGTTCCTACAATATCTCTAGGCACAGGCAGTCCATCTGTGTTGTCCACCAGTGCTGTATCTACCGCTTCTGTATATAGTCACTTAGACACCAACGCAGTTGGAGGTACTGCCATACGGCTCAAGAGCAATACCGCAGGCTGTGCGGGACTGCTATACAACTCGGTGTGTAACATCAAGGGAGTGGGTGATATAACTGGCGCAACTAACCCAAGTACCCTTGCTACTGCCCCAGGTGCAACTCCTACGGGAGCATTAGGACTTACAGTATCTAACCTGACGGCATATGCTACCTATAGCACTAACTCTTTAACAGCACAAGCCCCATACAGCACCGGTAGTAGCTATGGAATGGGCACAGGCGTATCTTCAGGCAACGGTGATCTTGTGACTCAAACTACCACAGCTGCCCCAATATATGGTGCTAACACCCAGTACACCTTTGGTGCAGTAGCTGCAGCCAACACCCCAGCCGGTCTCTATAGCAATACCTTCACATTGATTGCTACTGGTACGTTCTAGCTATATAATCATAAGCAGGACTACTAGATGTTAAAAGAAAAAAATAGACTTATATTTTATGTAGTATTGATTATATTTGGTCTCTTTTTGGTGCGCATAAATAACAATACAATTTACGGATCATCTCTTGGCACTAGATCAGTTACTCTTAGCAGTTCAGAAATTAATGCTACTACCGATTATGCGATTTCGCTTGAAACAACATCTGTGAGCACCGTAGGCAGTATTAGGATCCAGTTTTGTTCAAACAACCCCATATCTGGCACTCCTTGCATCGCGCCCAACGGATTTGATGATAGTGCGGCTGTTTTGAGCTCTCAGACTGGTCTTACTGGATTTAGTATTAATGGAGCGTCAACAGCCAACGAGATAGTACTTGGGAGAGCTCCTGCCTCGGCGCCCGTAGGAACTGCTTCATACAGCCTAAGTGGCATAAAAAACCCAAGCGATATTGGTTCGTATTATGTAAGGATTCTGACTTATGCATCAAATAATGCAACTGGAAACTATAGTGATTATGGTGGCTTAGCCTTCAGCATTACCAATGCTATCTCTATTAGCGCAACAGTTCCGCCATATCTCACCTTTTGTACTGGTATCACCATCAATAATTTCAATTGCCTAAATGCTCAAGGGGATTTTTTGGATCTTGGTGAACTAAGTGTTAATGCGGCAAAATATGGTACTTCACAGATGCTTGTGGCTACCAATGCAGAGTTGGGTTATGGCATCAGCGCACAAGGTACAACGCTTACTAGTGGCAATAATGTAATTCCCGAAATATCTCCAGGTGATATCTCCAGGCCCAGCACCAGCCAATTTGGACTAAATCTGAGAGCCAATACCTCGCCAGCTGTTGGAAGTAACGTGCAGGGTCCTGGCGTAGCTGTGCCGACGCCCAATTACAACCAACCCAATATATTTAGATTTGTTTCTGGTGACACGTTAGCATCAAACCCCACCGTGGATGATGTTCGCGTCTATACAGTAAGCTATATTGCAAATATTGCTAATTCCCAAAGTGCCGGTATATATGTAAGCACTATTACCTATATCTGTCTGGCAAACTTTTGATGATTGATTGTATAGTGTAAATAGCTCTGATAAGATAATAGTAAATAAGAGGTAAGCAAAAATAATGTCCATGAAATCCAAAATCGCATCTCTACTATTAATAGCCACACTACTTATAATTCCAGCAAAATCAGCATTCGCAATTGGACCATCAACACCTGGCAGCGGCGGTAATGGACTACGCGTTTCACCCGTTAGAACAGATCTGACTATTGCGGCCGGTAAATCACAAATTGTAAACATTAGCTTAACTAACGTAACCTCATCTCCGTCGACAGTTAAAGTAATTATCAACGATTTTGGTGCCAGCAAAGACGAATCAGGCAATCCTGCCATAGTTCTTGACCCCGATCAATATGCTCAAAGCCATAGCTTGAAGCGTTTCATTACACCAATAGGCAATTACACAATCGCACCAGGCCAAACAGCCCAAATACCAGTGAACATCAATATTCCAGCTAATGCAGCTGGCGGTGGATACTTTGGAGCTATTAGGTTTGTGCCAGCCAAACTTGCTAACGGACCAGATGTAAACATCAGTTTAGCTGGCAGTGTAGGCTCCCTAATATTGGTCAAAGTTCCTGGCGACTTCAAAGAGCTAATGACAATTAAAAGCTTTGATGTGCGCAAAAAAGATAGTCCCAGCACCTTCTTTACTAGCAATAAAAACCTAAACCTAACAGCGCGCCTAGAAAACAAAGGCAATGTACAAGAACAACCTTTTGGTAAAGTGTTTGTCAAAAACAGCAAAGGAAAGTTTATTTATGAAACTGAGTTCAACAATACAATTCCTAGAGGCAATGTATTGCCAGATAGTATTCGTAAGTTCCCGGTACCACTTAAAAATATTGGTAGCTTCGGCAAATATACAGTAGAAGGTAGCTTTGGCTACGGCAGTACCGGTCAACTAGTCAGTGCCAGCACCACATTTTATGTAGTGCCTGCTTGGATGATAATTACATTCTTTGCGGTAGTAGCTTTGATAGTATTCCTGATCTTTGGCTTACCAAGGATAATTCGCGCCTACAATCAGCGAGTGTTACGTAATGCTCGGCGTAACTAGGCTCAAAAGCCTACTGATAGCCGGCATATTTTTAGCGGCGGTGGGGACAAGTAGTTTGGCCACGCCTACTGTAAAGGCTGCAGGACAATTCCCTGACCAGCAGGTCAATGGATCAATTGGTATTCAAGGTACCATCACAAAAGGTGCACCAACTCAGGCGGCAACCATCACAACTCCAGGCAACGGCGCAGTGTTTACTACT
This sequence comes from bacterium, assembly GCA_037134095.1. Lineage (GTDB taxonomy): Bacteria > Patescibacteriota > Saccharimonadia > Saccharimonadales > UBA4665 > RGVC01. Next base: position 4,242 of record JBAXMV010000027.1, read on the forward strand.
GTGCCTATTACTGTTAACGGCACCTGTCCAGCCAATACAATTGTTAAGCTATTTTCTAATAACGTTTTCGTGGGATCAGTTTTTTGTAATAACGGCAGCTACAGCTTACAGATAAATTTGTTTAGTGGACGTAATGATTTAATTGCCAGGGTTTATGATGCGCTCGACCAAGCAGGTCCAGACTCTAATACCGTTAGCGTAACTTTCAACGATGCGCAGTTTGCTGAATTTGGCACTAGGGTGCAGATAAGTAGTATATATGCCGTGAGGGGTGCACCTCCCGGACAGCAGCTGACCTGGCCTTTTACGCTTACAGGTGGAGTTGGTCCGTATGCGGTGAGTATTGACTGGGGCGATGGTAGTCCAACCGACCTTATTAGCAGGCAATTGGCTGGAGATTTTACAGCTAATCATACATATAAAGTAGCCGGCATCTATAGAGTACTCGTGAAAGCTACCGACAAAAACGGTACCACCGCATTTCTGCAGGTGATTGGACAGGCCACAGGAGCCACCCAGAACGTTAATGGCGGTAACGCCAGCGCAACAGTACGTAAAGAAGTTTTGTGGGTCCCAATGCTGGCTATGATACCGCTGATAGTGGCTGCTTTTTGGGCAGGCAGGCGCAATGAATTGTTTAGCATACGCAAGCAACTAGAAAAAACTCGCAATGAAGACAACAAATAGCATTTTTTTGCTATAATATAAATAATATGTCAAAAAAAGTTTATGTAGGACTATCTGGCGGCGTTGATTCGTCTGTAACTGCAGCACTATTGATAGAGCAAGGCTATAACGTTACCGGTGTATATATGAAAAACTGGAGCAAAGATATGCCTGGTTTTGCTTGCCCGTGGAAAGAAGATTACCAAGACGCCAAGCGTGTAGCCGTGCAGCTAGGAATTGATTTCAAAATGTATGATTTCGAAAAAGAATACAGACACAAAGTTGTTGATTATATGGTCAAAGAATATCAGGCAGGCCGCACACCCAATCCAGATATTATGTGCAACCAAGAAGTTAAGTTTAAACTTTTCCTAGAAACGGCTCTAGAAGATGGTGCCGATATGATTGCCACGGGGCACTACGCACGTATAGAAAAAAAGGCTGGACGCGCCAGACTCAAAGTAGCCAAAAATACAGCCAAAGATCAGTCATACTTCTTGTATCGGGTAGAAGAAGAGGCGCTGCAAAAAAGCTTGATGCCAATTGGGGAATTCGCTACCAAGGATGAAGTCCGGGCAGTTGCTAAGAAGCTAGGGCTAGTTACTGCTAGCAAAAAAGATAGTCAAGGAATTTGTTTCGTAGGCAAGGTAGGAATAAAAGATTTTTTGATTGCCGAATTAGGACCGCAAAAACCTGGCAATATTGTCGATCAGGATGGAAAAGTAATTGGTGAACACGACGGAGCTATTTACTACACAATTGGGCAGCGCCATGGCTTAGATGTGGGAGGTGGTTTACCATATTATGTTTACGGCAAAGATATGACCAAAAACAAAGTTTACGTCACCACCAATTTACAAGACGAAAAATTGTGGCAAGCTGAGTTAAAACTTTCAGATCTGCATTGGATAAACGACGAACCCCTGAAGAAGCATAAATATGGAGCACGTAATCGATATCGCTCACCACTAGTAGAATGTAGCGTAGATAACGCAATCGTTAAATTAAAAGACGAAACCCGGGCCATAACACCGGGTCAGTCTACGGTAATTTATGACGGTGATTATGTGATCGGTGGAGGAATTGTTGTAGGCTAACGAGACTTCCAGTGTCCTTTTAGGAGAGGCATATTATAAAAAGTCTGGTACAATTTAACAGATATGAATGCACAAGAAATACGAAAAGCTTATCTAGATTTTTTTGAAAAACGTAGCCACCAGGTTATTAATCGCGCTCCACTTTTGCCCAAAGACGACCCAACGACTTTATTCACAGGCTCCGGAATGCAGCCACTACTACCATATTTGCTGGGCAAAGAGCATCCCGAAGGCGTCAGACTCGTAGATAGCCAGACATGCCTTAGAGCTCAAGATATTGAAGATGTAGGCGACAATCGTCACACAACATTTTTTGAAATGCTCGGCAACTGGAGCCTAGGCGATTATTCCAAAGAAGATCAGATAAAATGGTTTTTCGAATTCTTGGTAGACGTGGTCGGCCTAGATCCTAAAAAGATATACGTATCTTGTTTTATAGGTAGCGAAGAACACGGCATCGAAAGAGACTCCGTGTCTGCAGAAATCTGGCAGAAGCTTTTTGAGAAAAAGGGTATAGACGCCAAAATTGTTGAAATTGGTTCACAAGAAATGGGCAACCAAAAAGGTATGCAGGGCGGAAGAATTTTTTATTATGACGACGCCGAAAACTGGTGGAGCCGAGGCGGCGGATTAGACAAAACTCCTATAGGTGATCCATGCGGCCCCGACAGTGAAGTATTTTATGATTTCGGAGAAAAGAATCACCAAGATGGCTATGGTTTGCCACACCCAGCTAGCGATTCAGGTAGATTTATGGAAATTGGCAACCAAGTGTTCATGCAATACAAGCGGACCGAATCAGGATTTAAACCACTTGATAAGCAGAATGTAGATTTCGGTGGAGGACTAGAGCGGATAGCGGCTGCCAGTATCGATAGCCCTGATGTTTTCCAGATAAGTTTGCTTAAACCAATTATTGATCAATTAGAAAAAATTTCGAAGAAAAAATATCAGGATCACACAGAAAGCATGAGAGTGATTGCCGATCACTTAAGAGCAGCAACTTTCTTGGCTGTAGACGGCGTACTCCCTAACAACAAAGAGCAAGGATATGTAATGCGACGCTTGGTACGCCGGGCAGTCCGTTTCGCATTTGAGCTTGGTATTGAACAAAATTTCTTGGAGCAAGTCGTGCCAGTAATTGCCGACATGTACCACCTGGATTATCCAGAAGTTGCCGCTAACAGAGATCAGATTATCGAGATCTTGATACGTGAAGAACGCGTTTTTAGGCAGACTCTACGCAAAGGACTGGTTGAGTTTACAAAGCTTGCAACCGACAGTTTAACAGGGGAAATTATCTTCAAATTGTATGACACATATGGCTTTCCAGTTGAGCTAACACACGAGGAAGCTGTAAAAAGTGAAGTGCCAATTGCCGAAAATGCTGAAGCCGAGTTTGCTAGGCTGATGCAAGAGCAAAGACAACGCAGCCAAGCTGCCAGCAAAAAATAGCCAATATTACTGCCTCGAATTGCTTTATTAGAGGGGTAAATATGCTAAAATAAAGCATATGCTTCACAAACTTAAAAAAGTAAGTAGCGGCGTTGCTGAAAAAGCCAAAAGTGGCGTCAACACAGTACGCGACAAGGCTACCAAACAGGACGAAAAATACCTTGTAGCTTTAGATATAGGTACCGAATTCGTGAAGGCCTTAATCGGCAAGGTGCAGCCAGACGGTTCAACCCTCGAAATAGTTGGAGTAGGACGCGCCCACCAGGGTCTCAGCGAGATGCAGGCTGGAGCCATAGCTGATATCGCTGGAGTTGTAGAAAATTGCGATAAAGCACTAAATCAAGCCGAAGAACAAGCCGGCATAAGTGTCCGCAATGCAATTATTGGCATAGCCGGCGAGCTTGTAAAAGGTACGACTACAACTGTTAGAGTTGCTCGACAAAAAGCCGATAAACCCTTAGACATCGAAGAAATGGAAAAAATTATAAATGTTGTCCAAGACCGCGCACAAGAAAAAGCCAAGCAGCAACTCGCCTGGGAGCTAGGCGGTAAAGAAGTC
>JBAXMV010000028.1:0-7899 GCA_037134095.1 bacterium
GCACAGTAATTGATTCTATGTCATCGGCTGTTACACCACCTAGGATTTGAGCCTCCACATACCTTTCTTCTACACTAGGCCTCCCAGTTGGATTTAGTTGGTCGTGTATTAGTTTTGCAACTTTGGCTTCTTTGAAGCCCATTCTTCTGGACTGAACTTCTTGAATATCAATGCTAGGTCCATAATATTTATTCATACTATCGCCATAGATGAATGAAGTTCTTTTGTGAGCAACTTCATCTTTCAATGTAATCACAAATTCTCCATAGTTTTGCGTATCTGCAGCACCCATAACTTGCTCCTCTCTACTTAGGGCTAGAGCTCCATAAATTGGACGCTCCGAAACTATGTCATCTGTGCTATGTATCCCAAGTCTTTCTTCGACTTGCATCCGCTCTGTAGGGCCTGCATTGCTACCGCTGCCACTTGAACCATGCGTCTCGACCAAAGAAAGCATTCTGTTGCTGTCGAATAGTATTCTTTGCATGGTATCTTTTGAGACAGTAACAGTTACTGCAAACTGGGGCGATAATTCTTCTGCCTTGGCTTTTAGTTGATCAATTTGCTCATTGGAAATTTGTTTATCGTCCTGAAGATGCCCTAATGCATCTTGGCTGCCAGTATTAATTTCTGAGATAATTTTTTCCGGAGAATGATCTAGTGTAGCAAGAATACTTTCTGAAACAGCTTCTTGAAATCGAACATCAGATATCAACCCGATAGCCTCTTGAGCTAGCGCTGGTTGATTAATCTTGTCGTGAGAGAAGTGTCTTGCGGCCTCGATGGCCAGGAAGTCTTTCTCCTTGGACTCTGGCATTGACTTAATCAATTCTAAAATTACTGGCTGCTCGTCTATTAGCGCTTTTTTGTGGATATCGGGGGCATTGCTGTCTGTTCGAAAGCGATATGTATCAAGTAGCTCGGCAACTATTTCAGTTTTTTCCTCTAATGATGCTTCTTGAAGATCACTTACGTCTTCCATTTTAAGTGGAATTGGCTCACGCACGGGTCGCCAAGGTTGTTGTTCAGTATAGATACTGTATGCGTTTAGTACGCCAGTGCGGTGAGTTAAACTAAATCCCTTTGCTGCCAGTAGCAAATCTCGCCCCAGTCTAAGGTCTGTAATCTCGCCATAGCGTTCACTACATTGCTGATTAGGTTCAGCCGCACCTGCCTCTTTCAAAATATCGTGAATTTGATTAAAGTTAAATGATAAAACTCTTTCTTCGTCGCTCTTTAGGTAGTCTTTTTCTTCCTCAATCTTGCCTGAATCATTGCGACTATGTTCTGGCATTAGCTCTATGAGTCGCCTTTCAGAATTTAGCAAATCATTATAAACCTCCTCAAGTTCTTCAGAAGGTACTTGCTGTTCCTGTGGTGATGTTAATAGTTCTTCGGGCATTTTTGTATTATATTGATTTTTATATATTTTAGTACTTTAAGTAAGGCTAGTTTACCACAAATTACTCTAGTATTTCTATGCCTTATATGTTAATATTACCTCTGTTGTCAAAACATGTGTACCCGTAGCTCAGCTGGATAGAGCGTCGGCTTGCGGAGCCGAAGGTCGTAGGTTCGAATCCTGTCGGGTACACCAAGTAAAAAGCTTAGGCGCAAGTCTAGGCTTTTTACTTGGCTTGCTCTGCAGGATTATACGAAGAGTTCGTCGTATGTGAGCCGAAGGCGAACGGAGAAGCGACGAGCCGGTAGGCGAGGGAAGCGCTATCCTGTCGGGTAAACCATTTTACATGTACGCAAATTAAGACTCCACCTGTTGGAGTCTTTTTATTTGCTATGATTAAATAATGAAACAAATACGCATAATTGCGCCTGCTGATAGCTGGAAGCCAGAAAAGGAAGAATTTTATCAAATTGCAGTCAGCAGACTTCAAGTAGCTGGCTATCAAGTAACGTTTGCTCCCCACGTTAAATCAGTAGCATATTTAGGCACGGCAAGCTCGAGTGAAAGAGCGAAGGATTTCAACGAAGCGTTCAGTGATGCGAGTGTTGATATTATTATTGCGTTGCATGGTGGTTTTTCGTCGAACGATATACTGCCACATGTCGATTGGGATATTGTTAAAAACAATCCTAAGCCACTAGTAGGCTATTCGGATATAACTGTCCTGTGTAATGCGATATTTGCAAAAACTGGAATGAAAACCTATTTGGGGCCTAATCTGAGTACACTTGGACTTGCAGATTTGTGGGAGTACACCTTTGACTCATTATTTGAGGCCATAAATCACAATAGACCTTATTTACTAAAGCCCAGTAAAAGCTACATCGATGATAAACAGGTCTACAAGACTGAACCATGGCTAACTGTTCAAGATGGCACCGGGGAGGGAATCCTGCTAGGAGGGAACATCCAGACGCTCTTTTTACTGCAGGGTACCGAATTTCAATCTAGCTTCGACGAACACTTTATTTTAGCAATCGAAGATGACTCTTTATCCAAAGAGTACACGCTACACGGTTTTGCACGAAACATTGAATCGATACTGCAGCTACCGAATGTCCGTCAAAATATTCGCGGCATCTTAATTGGACGCTTCGAAAAGAGCAGCAAAGTTACGAACGAAAGTTTAACCAAACTCTTAGTGTCAAAAGATTTATTGGGCATTCCAATAGTTGCTAATCTTGATTTTGGCCACACTACGCCAATGGCTACTCTACCGATCGGTGGCACGGTTAAAATTGAAGCCAACTCCGAAATTATTTCTGTAAATTTCATGTAAATTTGTAGCTTCAAGTATTAAATCTATAAAATAAATAAGCACTGAACTTATTCTTCAGTTATTTAAGTGGTAAAATATTTATAATAGATTAATTTTTAATTAGCAAAGGGCAGGCAAGTACGTAGCAATGGAATTAGGATCAAAAAACTCCGAATCACAACCAGAACCAGACCCATTACCCACTCCAGGACCCCGCGCTACATATTATTTGTACGGCTACAGAAAACCACCCGAACAAAACCACGATACAAGATTCACCGAACAGAACATTGGCAACATAGCCATAAAAGCTGCTTCGGATAGTTAAGCAAAAATACTATACTAATCAGTATGAATGTAGTGGTATTTGGAGCATCGGGCAAAATTGGTCGCATGGTAGTAAAACTCCTGCTAGAGCAGGGGCACAAAGTAACTGCCTTTGTGCATAGTAATAATCCCTTTGAAGCCAGTGAGTCTTTGACGATCAAGAAGGGTGATGTAAGCAGTCTAGCTGACGTGAAAGAAGCGATAAAAGGCAAAGAAATAGTTATAAGCACGCTTGGCAGCTGGGGCACAAAAAACAAAAACACACTTAGCACCGCTATGAATACAATTGTGCCGGCTATGAAAGAGAGCGGTTCGAAACGAATTATAAGCCTGACGGGCATGGCTCATTGGAGCAGCGACACTCCAAAACTTAAAGATCACATAAATAGTCTAGTGCTCAATGTGTTAGCACCCAAAATACTTAAAGACGGAGATGAACACATTTGTGTGCTGGAAGACAGTTCACTTGACTGGACAGTGCTAAGATCACCAGTTATGACTAACGGTAAAAGCAGTGAATATAGGCTAGATTTATCAACCAGTGGACTAATTGCCTCAATACCTAGAAAAGCAGTGGTCCAGGCAATTGTCGATCAAATAACAGAAAAAAAATTTGGCAAAAAAGCAGCAGTTTTACATCGTAAATAGCAGTAATTGTACATATTTAGCTGTGCTATAATTCTGTTTATGGATAACCTAGTAAATTGGCACAAAGCACATAAGGATAACCTAACTAGAGGTGAGCGCGCAGCCGATAGTATGCGTAACCGCATGGGCAGCTGGGGATTTGTGTTTGGGTTTTTGATTTTTATGGCAATATGGGCCGCCCTCAACACCGTTGCCGCTGTCAAACACTGGGATGTGTACCCATTTATACTTTTGAACTTATTCCTGTCTATGTTGGCAGGACTGCAGGGAGCAATCTTGCTTATTGCTGCAAAAAGAGCCGACAGCATCAGCGCTGCCATGGCAAAACACGATTATGAAACCAACTTGCGCTCTAAAAAAGAAATTGAAGAGTTAATGGCAATCAACCGTAAACAAGTTGAGATCCTAGAAGCACTTCATAAACACCTCAAAAGCTCTAAATAACAGTTGTAAGAATATTTACGGCAGTAAATTGCTGAGGACTGGTGGCGCCAATATATAACTATCTAGACTAGTTTTGAGAGATTTGATCTGCGGCCGTTGGGTTGTTTGAATCAATTCCCCTGGGCCATAGTTTTTTGGAGCTAACTGCAGCTGCAACCACTGACAAATAAAGCACCTGCGCCTGCAAATAAATCCAAAATATTAGACCTAGTGGTATGGCAAAAATACTATACAGTGCGTCCAAGGACTTTAGTTGGTGCGACAAAATTATTCCACCTACGAGTTGAAGCGCTACTAGACCTAAAGCCGCCAACAGAGCACCGAGCTTTATTTTTTTCAGAGGTAGCTTGCGGTTTATGCTTGCTTTGAGCACAAACACAAACACCCAGAATAATACAAAAATATTTACCAAGACTGAAAATAACTTGAAGATTAAGCCGTTACCAGCAGAGGCAGCCAATCCCGTAAACAAAGAGGCTAGTATTAATCCAGACGCTCCGCCAAATAAAATAACGATGCTCCTAGCAAAAGTTTTTACTGGAGATTCGCTTTTGATTTTGGGTTCATGCCAAATGTCTTTAGCACCGTACCTGAACACATCTACGACACCTCGGGCACCGTATAGAGTAAGAAATATACCCGCTACCAACGCGAAGCCCGATTTATTTATTGAATGTACGTGGTCATACACCTGCGAGCCGATGCCCGGAATGTAGTCACTGATTGCATTTGTAATTGTGGTTTGAGTTTCGGGGTTGTTAGATGCAAACATACCGGCAACAGTTGTGATTATGAGAAGGAGAGGGAATAACGACAGAAATCCGTAATACGTTAACAGCGCAACTTTGTAGCCAACTCCATCTTCGTCGTATTTTTTGAAGACCGCATAAGTAAACCCAAAAAATTTATTATTGCGCTGGAAGTTGTCTATCGCTGTTGTTGTTTTACTGATAATTTTCATTTATTTATGTTTCCATCATACACCAACCGGCATGCTACATAAGCATCTCCAAAAAGTTAGAAAGCTTACAGCCAAAAAAGCCCAAAAACCGAATAATGGTATTTACTAATTAAAAAGGAGTGCCTATGTCACACGAAGAAGCCGAAAAATTTATGGAATCTTTTGAGAGATGGGATGCCAAACACGCCAAACATAACTTTATTAGCAAAATGGAACGAAAACTTGGCCGCAAACTGCGCTCTTAATCTAGAACCTGACTTTGTGCATTAATCTTTCTATTGGGTCTGGTTCGTGATCTTCTACTGGGAGGTGTGCCGCCACTATATCTATTATTTGGTCTAGTTGTTCTGGTGCGCAGTAGAGAGTCTTAAGAGTGTCGAACCTTTTTGCAGGATTAAGGGCTATGTATTTCATGGCTCCGTCTTGTGCAATTACAAAAGATTTATATTGATTGAAGGTATAGAAATTATTACCAATCTCAAAACCGGTGTCGCTAATTGAATACTTAATTTGTTTTGGTTGGCGCCTAGAGAATATAGAAAAAAGGAATGCGCAAAATAAAACCATACCGGTGAGAATGAAATCACGAGTTATGACAAACAGTCCGCCGGCTGAAAGTATGGCGACGCCTAGCAGATTCATAAACCAGCCCTTAGATTTTTCATGATAAATATATTCTGATCCTGTCCAGGAAAGGGCATCGGGGTCTTGCCCGGGTTGTTGCTCTTGAGAGGGTTCTTGAATAGGAGCTTCAGTTTTATCGTCTTGCATAAGCATTATTGTATACGAATAGTTCAATCAATCAAAAAAGCCTTGCCTGTAAAACGGGCAGGGCTTTATTGATTGGCGGAGAGAGAGGGATTCGAACCCTCGCGGGAGATTGCTCCCCCCTAACGATTTAGCAAACCGTCCCCTTGAGCCACTTGGGTACCTCTCCAGGATTGTTACTTGGCGGAAGGGGTGGGATTCGAACCCACGGTACCGTTGCCGGCACGACGGTTTTCAAGACCGTTTCCTTCGACCACTCGGACACCCTTCCAACCACAAAGTAACAGAGGCGATTATACCAGCTCTGGCAGTTTTTCGCCAGACTTATTTTTGGCTATCGCAAAAACTAAAACGTCTACCTGGGCAGCACCAAACGCCTTTAGAGTACTGGCTGCCGACTCTACGGTTGCGCCTGTGGTCAGCACATCATCCACCAGAAGTACGTGGGCACCCGGCAATTTTCCAATATTAATCGGCCGAAAAGAGTTTTTGGCCTGATTCAGGCGATTTATCCTAGAAGAACCTACTTGGCGAGTTTTTGAAGTGCGGATTAAAAATTTAATGAAAACTTGCTGATTGATCTTGGCTATGTTTTTAGCTAGTAGCTTAGATTGGTCGTAACCACGAGTCCTTGTACGGCTGGCAGTTGTCGGGGAATATGTAATTATTGGGCAGGGAAGTTTGTCGACCTGCTTGGCCATCAAAAGGGCCATGACTACCGCTGCTTCCTGAACACTAGAATATTTGAGCTGCAATAGTATTTTTTTATAAAAATCTTCATATAAACCTACGTAGTACAATCTGTTAATTGGATTTTTATGGGAGCAGGCAGGGAAGCAGTAAACCGCCCTACACTCATAGCAAACAGGGCGTTTAATCTCGACCGTATGCATGCATTTTTTACACAAAATCGAGCCTTCGCTGCCACATAAAAGGCAATCATGGGGTGCGAAAAACGAAAATAATTTATCCAAATTCAGCATGTTGTTTTTAAAATGTTGTAAATATATACATCTTTCGTTGCTACCACTGATTACCTAAGCTATACTGTTACTAACACAAAAAAGCAAATCTCTTTCAAACAAGATTCTCCATAATAACGAGAACATTACATAACTATTAAGTGGAGGGTAACACTACCATGGCACGACGCAATCGTGATGATGATCTTTTACTAGAAGAAGACGAATTAACCGCAGCATTTCTAGGTGATGACTCTGGACTACCAGCAGACACAGATGCAGCAACAGAAGTCCCAGTGGCTGAAGATGAATGGGACGAAGACGACAGCGTGCCAGGACAGCTTGCCGTAGACGTATACGAAACCAAAGAAAAGCTAGTCGTGAAAGCAAGAACAGCAGGCGTCAACAAAAGCGAGCTTGATGTGAGCATTTCAGACAACCAGCTTACTATCAGGGGCACTCTAAGCAGTGGCACCGAAGATAACGTAGAAAACTATTTCTTGCAAGAATGCTATTGGGGTGAGTTCTCTCGCACAATTGCTTTGCCAGTACCGGTTAAAGAAGAAGAGATTGAAGCCGTACTCAAAGACGGTGTGCTTACAATAAGCTTCGGAAAATTACAGCAAGACACTGTAAAGAAAATCCAAGTACTCTAAAAAGATCTAATTTGATCCAACAAAAAAGCCTCCGAAAGTGGAGGCTTTTTTTGTATTGAAGGTTTTAGTTTGAGAAACCACTACCTTGGTTTGATGCCTGGTTGATCACAACACTTACAATTACGTTAGCGAGAGCAACTATAATCAAGCCTATAATAGCGTAGATTAAGGTGTTCTTGGCGCTACCGACCTTGTCACTAGCTCCACCAGAAGTAATGTAGCGGAATCCGCCGTAAATAATCATAATCACGGAGATTGCACCCACTATTATAGTAAATATCTTGGTAATATTTTTAGCGACATTGCCCAGAGCTGACTCGGTTTGTGCTGTCGATGATGTGCCGGTACCACAATTAGAGCCTGGAGTATCTGCCGCGCTGTTGCTGCCTTGGCATAAGTTTTGTGTTATGCTG
>JBAXMV010000029.1:0-7009 GCA_037134095.1 bacterium
AAATATCGGTAGGCAAGGGTAAACGCGCCTACGACAAACGTCAGACCCTAAAAGCAAAAGATGACAAGCGCCGTGCAGACGCCGCTATAAAATCAAATAGATAATATTGCTTCTTCTCTGTAAATTCTGTATAATTTCCGGAGTTAAGCAAGAATAGTCCGAGGTAGCTCAGCGGTAGAGCGGGTGGCTGTTAACCACTAGGTCGCTGGTTCGAATCCAGTCCTCGGAGCCATATAAAAAGCATCGGCTTTAGTCGGTGCTTTTTATATTTTTTTGATGATCTGGATTATTCGAACGTTCGGCGGAGTGAGGCGAAAGCCGAACGGAGAAGCGACGAGCACGTAGTGCGAGGGAAGCGCTATCCAGTCCCCGGAGCCATAAAAAAGCGAGTCTGTAGAGGCTCGTTTTTCATTTCCAGAAATATTTTTTTGTAGTTTATAATGTTGAATATGAAAGACAAGGCCATTAATCCTAATACCATTACAGGGCGTATCAACGCCAAGGCAATTGAGCTTCTTGAGCAAAATCCTGAAGGTGTTCGATGGTCCGATATGCTCAAAAAAATACAAGAATCTGACTCTAGTCTGCATCCCAAAACAATCAATGGCTGCGTATGGCAACTAACCAATAACTTTCCAAACGCTATATACAAACCATCCAAGGGTTTATTTCGACTTAAGAAGTATGATCAATAGAATGTTATAGTCATTGCATGAGCTTATACGATTATGCATATTTTCAAGTTAGTGTAAAAGCAATCCTCAAAAAAGACGATAGAATTTTATTACTAGAAACTCCAGATGGCTACTATGATTTCCCTGGAGGACGTATTGACGAATCCGAAATAGATATGAATATGCATGATGTTCTCAATAGGGAAATTCGCGAAGAACTAGGTGATGAGTTAAATTTTAAAATCAAAAACCTTATATTCACTTCCAAAAGACATTACAACAAAGACAATACTGATTACAGGCTAATAGTCCTATACTATCTAGCCGAGTACGTAGATGGGGATATAAAATTATCGGATGAGCACGCAATAAGTCGATGGATTGATCCATCCGACATACTTGATGCGTCTGACAAATTCATGTCCAAAGACGAGTATGAACAATACAAAAACTTTGTAACAAACAACGGCTAACAGTAAATACTGGGATTACTTGTCGTTATCAGTTGGCTGGTTTAATTGCTGACATTTTTCCGTTTTGGATTAATGTACGCATAGGGCAAAAGAGAATTTATGGAGACTTTGATTGGTTCGACATCACCCGCTAAAATAATCTTTGCCTGCGGGGCATACTCAATAAGCATTTGCCGACAATCCCCGCACGGTGACACGAGCTCAGGGGCATTGGCGTCGTTACCATCCCAATGTACTGCAACAACAGTCCTAAAAACAGTTTCACCCGCTACTAATGCATTAGACATGGCGATAGGCTCAGCACAAACATCATGACCACTTGTATCGAGATGCAGTCCGAAGTAGGTATTATTCTCGGCAACGACCACACTTGCCACGTGGTGCACGTTCCTCTTGTAATGAGCTCTGAGGAAATCACTCACTACCTTCACTAGTTCACTGTCTGCGGCGCTTAGCGGCATAGTTTCCATTAGAGCCCCTTATAATTAAACATTTGCAAATCTTGTTCAATATCTTGATAGGTTTTGCCTGCTAGTAGACCACCAGCAATAAAGTTCTCCTGCGTAACGTCAGCTAAACATATTTCGGGTTGTTTAAAGTTCACCTTTTCTGTTTCACTCGCAAATTCGAAATCAATGAGGACTAGCCCGGAAAGTTCTTCCCTGAAAACATCGACCTCGGCAGGGCTGCCTTCGATTACTACATTGTATCTATCTTTCACGACCCGTTTATTGCTCACCTGTATAAGCGCCGAGAATTCAGCCTCATCTAAAGGGATAGTCATCTCCGTATGAGCAGACGCATCCCCCTCAACAAGAGGAATTTTTTTGGTTGCCTCAAACTTTTCCCCCTTCTTACGCAATCGTAGTCTAGCGTGGTCGACACCAGACTCAGGAATATATACGTCGACTAATCTTTTAGGTTGCACTGTTGCTATTTCCGTAGGAAGTGCAGATGCCAAATATGTTAGCTCAAGTTCAACTTCAGTTGGTGATGTATTTGTACTCATGACTATATCCTTTACTTGTGCTATGGTTATTCTGTTAAGTAATATATCATAAAGAACATCTGTAGAACATTTCCTGTGGAGTAAAAATGAAAACCGAATCTGCTTCAAATAAACTTAAAATTATTGTAGTTGGGCTTGGGCACCAAAGTCTTGACGACCACATACCTGCAATAGAACAGAGTGACCATTTTGAGTTGGTAGGCGTAGTAGACATCAACGCTGAGAGGGCTAGAGAGATCGGCGAACTTAAAAATATAACCTTTGCAGTAGATACCGAAACGCTTTTAAAGCAAATTGATTACACACCTGATGCGGCACTCGTGGCCGTACCACATAGTGGTTATCTGCCAATTATCGCTAAGTTAGCAGAAAATAGTATCCACGTCATCAAGGAGAAACCCTTTGCCGTATCAATTGAGGATGCATTAGAAATCAAAAAATTAGTTAAAGAACATGACATCACGCTCCAGGTAACCTTGCAACGGCGTTTCAATCCCATATTCCGAAGTTTTCAACAATTGGTTAAGCGAGTAGGCAAACTTCATTCAATAGAAGCACGGTATACTCTAAATATCTCACGGCTTGATGAGGGATGGAGGGCTAGTCGACTATATTCAGGGGGCGGGTCTCTTATCGACTTGGGATACCACTATATTGACCTTATAATTTGGTATTTCGGACTACCGGACTCCGTAACTTGTAAGTTATCCACTGGCAACCGAGATGAACAGGTTTATGACGTGGAAGATACTGCATTTATCGATTTTTCATACAACGATTCGGGGGGAAATAATGAACGAATTCTTGGGAGCTTAATTGTGTCTCGTGTATACCCAGATAAGGAAGAGTCACTCATAGCATACGGCTCAAAAGGAAGTGTTGCAGTAAGAAGAGGGCAAGTTGTACGTCGCGACATTGATGGGAATGAGCTGGAATGCCTCACGCGCACTGGCTCATGGCCTTCCGCTCTCATCGATCAGCTGGATGAATTTGCCGAAAACATTATGAGTAGCACCCACAATGGTTACATTGAAGATCGTTATTTTGAGCAAGTTGCTTTGGTTGATGCTGCATATAAATCAGCCGACCTGCATAAATCTCAGAATCCTCACGATAGTTATAAGCAATTAAAGAACGATAGATTATGAGCACATTGGCGATACATGGCGGTCACCCTATAATAGACCCCCAGGATTCTAAATTTGAGTGGCCTCGTATCACGAAAGAAGTAGAACGAGTTGCTCTAAAACAACTGCATGACAGTATTTCGATATATGATAATTCAGGAATATTTAGAGACTTTGAACGGAATTTTTCAAATTACCATAATCGGCAATTTGGACTCCTTTCTAATTCTGGTACATCCTCGATACTTGCCATGTTTGAAGCAATTAATCTAGTAGCTGGCGACGAAGTTCTATGCCCAGTATACACTTTCCATGCAACAGTCAGCCCAATGATGTACCTAGGCGCTGTGCCAGTTTTTTGCGACGCTGATGGCATGGGCAATATATCCCTGGAGCAGATTAAGACCCGAATAAGTGCAAAGACAAAAGCGGTTATCGTGACTCATATGTGGGGTACTCCCGTGCAAGACATAGAGGACATAGCCCGCTATTGCAAAGAAGAGGGGCTGTACCTACTCGAAGATTGTTCTCATGCGCACGGAGCAGAAATTAACGGCAGTAAAGTAGGAAGCTTTGGTGATATTGCCGCCTGGAGCTTGCAAGGACAGAAGATAATTACTGGAGGAGAAGGTGGGATACTCTTAACAAACGATCAGTCTCTGTATAACCGTGCACTTCTCCATGGACACTACAACAAAAGACCGCAAAAAGAAATTGACGAAAATGACACCATGAGGGAATTCTATCTGACAGGATTTGGCCTCAAATTACGCGCGCATCCCATTGCTATAGCAATTGCAAACCAACAGTTTGAACTCATAGACGATTTTCTTATGACCAAGAGACATAACGCTGAGAGAATCAGCGCCAGCCTATCAAAATATCCGTTCTTGAAGCTTCCCACTTTAAATGAGGACTTTAAACCCAGCTTCTATGCTTATGGCATGCAGTACTTGGAGGATAACGCTTATGGTGTCAGCAAGACTAACTTTGTAGAAGCGTTACAAGCCGAGGGGTTATCCGAAGTAGATATTCCGGGTTCCACGGGTCTTCTGAACAAACTACCCTTGTTTACGCACCCGGAGAAGGTTTTAGCTAGGATGTATGAGAATATGCTACCAAACCAGAAGAACTATCCTAAGGCTGAAGAATTTTACGATAAATTCCTAAAAATACCCATCTGGGCATATGATGATGAATTCTCTATCGTTGACGCCTACATCAAAGGCTTTGTGAAAGTATGTGACTATATGCAAGAAACGGGCGGGCTAAGCTAGCAGTTTGTATCTTAAGTTAGGAAATCGCCGCACTACTTCTGATCGGTCTTGTACAGGAAACATAGTTTTAATAGAGTTCAGTGCCTCTTGAGTAGTTTCATCGGAATGCATACGATCATCTCGTAGCAAGGAATGGCATTCAGGCGTCTTTAGTTGTTCTTCAGAAAGCAAGCCATTCCTAAATGCTAAATGAAGCTCACCCTCTAAGAGATGGCCTTTGGAATAGTCCGCTCTTATTGAACCAGAGGTATTTAATGCGGATCCCTTAACACTCAAAAGTTGAACACCTACGTTAAATTCGCCGCCAATGATTAACGACATGACGTTTTTGCCCACAAGTGATGCCTTCATATCATTGAAGAAATCTCTTTCATGTAGGCCAGGGTATAAAGCATCGACTTGATCTCCGGATATGCAAGAGATTCTCCTTTTGAGAACCTGCATACCATTATCATGTATTCGCTCGATAATATCTTCGGCAATACCTAGCTCTAAGCCATCTGGCCTAACCATAGCGTAGCCGACATCATGAATTGATTCTGCCAAGCCTCTATATAATTCCAACTCTGTACCCGACATAGAATACTTATATTATATCACTAAATAATGATTGTATCAACTATCATAATAACCTCACAGGACACCTAAACGCTAAAGCTATCAGGTTAATTGAGCAAAATCCGGAAGGAGTTAGGTGGACTGATTTATTGAAACAAATTCAAACCGCTGATCCATCTTTGCATCCTAAAACTGTCAATGGTTGCGTATGGCAACTAACCAATAACTTTCCAAACGCTATATACAAACCAGAAAAAGGTTTATTTCGATCTACCAAATATAAGAGCTAGGCTAATTTTTGGCTATTAATTTTCGTAGATAGTTGGTTGGAAATCGTCTACAGTTTCGCCGTCATCACCTTTAGCCCTGAAAGATACTGTGCCGTCAGATTTAATCGTTACAGTATAGATTGTGTTTGTGGAGGCTTGCACGGTAGTGTCGTGCATTTCACTTATCATTTCGGCGATATTTTGATCGCTAGTTGGTTCTCCCGCAGTTGAGCATGATTGCAATATAACCTCATAATTAGGGCCTAAGTGCTTCTTGTAGTCATTATTTTCTAGCGAGTCGATTTGCTCAATTTTGCGAGCGGCCTCCAGGTATGATTTGGTGTCTATGGTTTCGCCGTCGACGCCTAATAGCATTGCTTCTGGATTACCATGAGCATGAATAATAAATCGTTTTACATCCGGCTGTCTGCCATTCTGTCTTTCGAACTGTCCAGAGCGTACGGCAATTCTAGAAGTTTCATAAGCCGAATTAGCTTCGAAGTAAAATACTCCTTCGCCAACTCCTTCTTCAAAAGTGGCAGGCTTACCCGAGAATGAGTTCCAGTCACTACGTGCTTCCACCACAACTGTCTGAATTGGTTCGCCTTTTTCCCATCTTTGTAATTGATCATATAGCGCTTCGCTTTTATGACGACTGAAATTATAGATACCAAATATTTCGATAATTTTTTGGGTGTTTTCAATACCATATTGTTCATTGAACTCATTTAATGCCTTCGCTTGGGATTCAAAAGCTTTGATCTGATTCTGCAATATACTTTGCATTCCGTGTTCATCGAATTGTTCGCTTAGTTGTGGTTCTTTTTCGAGCTGATCATAAACAGCTTTAGTATATTCGTCGTAGGTTAGCCATGATGTTATCATCTCGCTGGCAACTTCTTCGGGCACACCAAGTCTAGTGATAATATTTTTTGCATATTTCAAGTCAGCAGATCTAGCTGCTTCTTGTTGCTGCTGATATAGTTTGCGTCTATCGCTGATAGGGAATTCCAATTTGTCGTAAGCATCTTTATATAATTTTTGTAGCTCATTACGAACTAGCTGCATAGCTACGATACTTTCAGGGTTGTCTTTCTCGTTGATTTGGTCAAATACAGCGCTAACAATCATTTTGTCATCAAATAATTCATCGAGTTTAAAGCCCATTTTTTGAGAAGCGGCTTCCAGGGCTGTGGTTTTATCAATGACAACCGAAGGGTCTACATCAACCGAAGAGTATTCAAGCGTTATTCTTAGAATATCTTTATTGTCTAGCAGGCCTTTTTCTTTGAGCGCTTCTAGCCCTTTGAGCATTCTTGCTGTGTTTACCTTTACAGGTATTGAATGCTGAGTAGAGTAGTGTGAAAATTTCATGAACTGATCAAATTGGGCAGGGAATTCAGCTTTAACCTTCATCAGAGCTTCTTTGCTAGTAGTTTCTAAATAAGGCCTTGAATTTGGTTCGCTAGATTTAAGCATGAACCCTTGAAGCTCTTGAAAACTTATACCAAGTTTGCTGGTGAGACCGGCAATCTCTGGAGGGTTATCTGTCTTTATAATTTCTACAAAATCACTATTGACGGTGTTCTGGGTCATATTGCTCATTTCGTCTTGATTAGCAT
>JBAXMV010000030.1:0-6861 GCA_037134095.1 bacterium
CAAATTGCTTTCCTCAGCCAGCAAAACGACTTGCAAAAGTTGAAAAATGACAATATTAAATTACAGAACAATTACTACAGTACTAACCAATATATAGAACTGTCTGCTAGGCAAAACTTTGGCTTACAGGCAAATGGAGAAACTGAAGTTATTATTCCTAAATCTGTAGCATTGAAGCAGTTAATTACTTTAGCAAATGATCAAAGTGCAGATATAAGCGTTGGATCCCAATCTGCATGGCAAAAGAATTTCGAAGAGTGGATCAACTTTTTCATGAACCGATAACTTAAATTGACAAAATTACCTCTGTTTTGTATACTTTATTAAGTTTTAAATAAACACCACGTTTATTTATCCACCAAGATATCGCGGGGTGGAGCAGCGGCAGCTCGCGTGGCTCATAACCACGAGGTCGCAGGTTCGAGTCCTGCCCCCGCAACCAAAGAAAGAGTCCCATCACAGATGGGGCTTTTTCTTTTCATATAGTTATTGCAATCAGAGAAGAATACAGGCATTGTAAAAATTAACTAAAATAGTTATGCTTACTTTATGAAAATAAAACTCAATAACAGAGGTTTTACTCACCTCGAAATCTTCTTACTGGTATTTGTGTTTCTAATAATTGGTGGAGTAGGATATAAGGTTTATTCAAGCAGTAACAATAAAGCCAAAACTCCTGTTGTGGTAGTTAAAAAGTCTTCAACTCCAGCTAAGGTACAGGATCCTTATTCTGGATGGAAATCATTTTGCTCCAATCTCGGTGGTCTATGCATGAAATATCCTGTTAATTGGACCTACGTAAAAGAAGACTCAACTCAAGATATATCTCCTAGTATAGAGAATAATGTACTAAAGAATCCTGCTGATAATTTCAAGATTGTATATTCGCCTAGTTATCAAATAGGTGGAACCGGTTCTGATGTAACAATCAAAGTATTAAATGTTGTACCTACGCAAGCAGAGGGGCTGAGTGTCTATAGCATTGTTTCCGAGGATAATGACAAAACCTACAGTAGCGGTAAGGCATTTCATGCATACTACTTCATAAATCGTAATAACCTCACGGCCTCCAATGACGCCCAGTCTGTATATTCAAAAGATGCCACCATTGTAAGCTCCTACGAGCCAGTTCTACATAAGTTTAATAATCCGCAAAAAGCAACACAATACTCAAATCAGTTAATGCAGATAGATGAATCCTTCAGCACATATCAGGCAGCTGCCGAATGGTTTAGTTCAGCAAATGTAATCAATGCTGGGCTTATTATGAAATCAACTCGATTCAATCAATAATTAAGAAGCTCTGGTAAACTTACAGTATGAGTAATTGGCAAGATTTGGTTTTGAGTGGAGGGTCAATTGTGTTGGCGGCGGGGCTGCTTCCTTCTATTGTTGGTGAACATAAGCCGTCTGTTTATACCAGTGTGAGTACCGGTACTGTTCTAGGTATTTTTGCGGTCGTGTATTTTAGTATGTCGATGTGGTTCGCGGCAGTAACTACCGTAGTGACCACTGGGCTGTGGGCTACTCTGGCTGTGCAAGAAATTATTATTCTTAGAAATCATAAAGGTTAGTCCTTTATTTATGTTGATTTTCATTCTGCGCTTTCGCTAATTTGTTTTCAGTTAAATTTTTATCACCTAAATGACTTTCGCTTGCTTGAGGGAAGGTTTATAATTAAATTAGCTGTTTAATCATGAGTGCTTTTTAAGCTCCATCGTTTATCAAGCTTTATTAAAACTTTTTAGCAATCAAACTATTAATAAGTCCCTGTGCGCTTCCCATTTCAAACAATCTTGCTTAACCGGCAGAACTTAGTAGTAACGGCTACTTAGCATCTAACCCGGCAGCACAACCAAATCCGTCAACAGATACAACTCACTAGTTGTTAATTTTTTATTAATTTTAGAAAGTTTGAATATGGATCCTATTGTGCACATAAATCAGCGGGTTGATGTGGTCGTGGTTTTTAGAAAACACGGCGACATTGCTTCACTTTGCATGCCTTACAAAATACGCTTCCAGGGCCAGGATATTGAGCTTACAGAATTAGGCTTAAGGCATCCGACGATTGCCGGCAAGCGCATGATTCACGTATTTGATATGTCGGACGGGGTGAATGATTATCGACTAGAGTTTGATGCCGAGTCACTGACATGGACTTTGGTTGCGATGGTGGAGGGCAGATATGTACGGGATTAACCGCGAAGAATCACAGATAATTTTTTGTGATTTAAACTCAGCTTTTGCGATGGCCGAGCAGCAAGCTCGTCCGTCACTGCGCGGCCGACCGATTGGTGTGACTAATAGGCTTTCTAAGTATTGCTGCGTTATTGCGGCTTCATACGAAGCCAAGGCGCTAGGCATAAAAGTGGGCACCAGGCTAGACGAAGCCATGGCCCTGTGCCCAGATTTTGTGATGCTCGAAAGTGATCCGCCTAAATACCATCATATGTATAAGCAACTGGCGCGAATCATGAAAAGCTATTCACCAAACATAAAAATGAAAAGCATAGACGAGGGGATTATCGACCTGCACGGCACAACCGAAATTGTAAATAATCGTTCTTTGGAAGAAATTGGCTATGAGATTAAGCAGCGCATGAAACAGGAAGTCGGTAGCTGGGTAAAGGTAAACATCGGCATTGCGCCAAACAGGTTTTTGGCTAAGCAGGCAGCTAGCTGGCATAAGCCAGATGGCTTAGACAGGATCGATCATCGCAACCTGATCGATTACTACAAGAGCATCGAGCTAACAGACTTAACAGGCATCGCTTCACACTATGAGGCGCGACTCAACGCAGCTGGGATATTTACCCCAATGGATTTTTTGCAGGCTTCTAGTGACACGCTCAGGCGCATAGTTTTTAAGAGCGTGGTGGGCGATGACTGGTATCAGCGTTTGCGTGGCTATGAGGTAGATAACGTCACTACCAAGCTTGGCAATGTCGGCCGGCAGTGGGTGCTCAAAACGCCCTCGGCAGACGATAAATTTATACTTCCGTGTTTTCAATATCTTTGCGAAACTACTGGCAAAAAACTGCGCTATCAGGGAGTGGACGCTAGGGGGATTTTGGTTTGGGCACATTTCAGAAACGGCGAGAGCTGGTACGTACGGCGCATGTTTAAGTCTACTTTTTTTACCGACGCCGACATTTACGCGCGGGCCCTCTACCTATTCAATAAAAGGCCAAAACATATGATTATCCAGAGCATGGGAATTACCTGTTATCAGCTCACGCCTTCGTCCCGCAATCAAATAAGCTTGCTTGATGAAGTCAACAAAGAAGAGTGGCTAACCACGGCAGTTGATGAGATCAATGAGCAGTATGGGACTTTTAAAATATTTTCAGCCAATGCGCTGCTGGGAACCCAGATTGTGAAACAAAAGATACCTTTTGGGGGCACCAAATATTTTGAACTTTTACTCAAACAAGCCTAAGTTAGCAGTGCTATTTTGGGCCGAGTAATCTACAATGTATTTAATGCAAGAGAATCAATTAACCGCCAAATCGGGAACAGGTACGCAGTCGACCACATCAAGCCCGCAACAATCCAGTGGTACTTCAGGTGCAGCTGCAAATGGTAGAGGTGTACAGCCAGGCACTACGGCAAGCCTACTGACCAACAAAACCGCCGGCGTAAAACTAAACAGCACTTCACTAACAGTGGTAAACATTGGTCCCAAGACAGCATCAGTTGTCAAAACTCCTGCAACTGCCAAGGCCTCACCGAGCCCTATAGCCATAGATTTTGCAGTCATCTTGTTTGTGTTAGCAGGCATTATGCTCTGGAGCACAATAAAAGCTGGTAAAAAAACAACATAACAGCGATTTTGGGTATTGCTTAGGGTAACCCTTAGAGACTATTATTAATTTAAGGTGAATAAAACAAACACTAAGTACCTTATTTGACAAAATATCAAATTCGTGTATAATAATGAGTATTGTGATCACAAAATAAACAATAAAAAAACAAAAAAAGAAGGGCAAAAAAATGAAGTCAACACAGGGAATAGATTTCGAACTAGCAATATCAGCAGATCAAGCAAGGTTTTCAAAAATCGATAAGATTTTAAAGAAATTATAAGATCTCATTTAACTAAAAAAAGCTCCTAAACTAAGGGGCTTTTTTAATTTGCCAGGACATCCGTTTCGTTTATGCGAACAGCGTCTGTTGGTAAAATATCTCCTCTATAATATTGAGAAATAGATTCTAGTACTCTTGGGCTTCTAAGTATCCCTTGTGGCTCTAAAACATTTTCGATAATTTCCAGAGGAAATGATTCCACAGTTGGATGCTCTTCTGATGTTGTAAGTTGACCAGATACCGCATTTGCTACAAAAGCTATTTGCAGCTGTCCATCTTGTCTGTAATCAAATAGACCTAAGAATCCAATTAATTCTACTTCTAGACCAGTTTCTTCTTGAGCTTCACGCTTAGCTGCTTCAAAAAGAGTTTCTTCGTAACCGTCTTTGTAGTTAAGCCGTCCACCCGGTAGGTTATACGTTCCTTTTTTGTTTTTTTTGGTTTCCTCCACAAGAACGAACGAGTTGGATCCGAGCGGATATTCAATAACATTAACGCAGCCAATTTTTCTTTCCGCCATATACCTCTAATAGTACTAGAGTTGTAATATCCCACAAACAATAGATTGTCAATATTACTACGTCAGATATTTCTTGTTTCTGTCAATTGGATTATAGTATTATTATTCTCCAAACCAAAAAAAGAGGCAAAATTGAGAAAAGACCACAATATCCGAGCTAGCTTAGTATCTGATCGAGAGCTGCAACCTGGTTTCAAAAAACGCATTCATAAAGAGGCTTTTGGTATTTACAGGCCACTAACCAACGATAGCTATCAGCAGATCTATGATATTTTGGTGGACGCCAAAGAAGAGATTGACGATTTCTTGACTAAGCGGCGCAACACATCGGCAAGTGTAACTTTGCCCGATCAAATGGGGATTACTTTTGTGGGCTTACAAAATACTCGCAAAACCATGCGCCACAAAAGCTTGCTGCAAAGAGGCTTTGACGTAAAGCAGCTAAAAAATTCAGTAGATGAATACAACGAAAAGATTGTCTCTCCGCTTGAAGTGCCTATCGATGAACTTGATTGGTATAGCTACCACCAGCGCCGCCTAGTTGGTAAATTTGCACTAGGTGAAGGATTCGCAGAGCTACAAGATAACTCAGAATCAATCAGCGAACTATTAAACGATGCTCGTGGCGGACAGCTACGCGTAATGCAACCCGACCACGTTTCACTATTTAAATATGGTCGACGTCGCGACAACATGGACTTAAGTCACAAACACCGTAATGAAGTTTCCGACATAGTGCTTCGACACCTCGAAGTTGCTGATATTGGAGCAGTCATGCTCGACAAAATAGTAGTCGGCAAAACATACACTCAGCCCATCTCAATAACATAAAAACACCCGCCATTTGCTACTAGCCGTTCTAGAATCTTATTTTGTTTACTAAAAAGATGAGTATGATATGGTGAGGAGTATATTGACCCATGAAGAATAGTCGAGAAATAGAAACAGAATTAGCATATTCTTGGACTGGCAATCCGCAAACAGTACGTAGCCTAGAATCTTTGAATGCTTGGAATGCATCATCTGAAGACTATCAGCTAATTGATAGCCTATATGACACCAACGACGAGTTGCTTTCAGGACTGTCTACAGCTGTTCGTATTCGCTCAAAAGGTACTGAAACTACCATGACCATAAAAAGATATGTTGGTGAGGGGAACTCTGGTGAAAGTAAATTCGAAGAAATAAGCAAAAAACTTGAATCTCACCAGCATCCTGAAAAAATTGAGCGCAAAGCACTAAATTTACAATTGAGTTCCTCTACTCCAGCAATATTAAAGCAGTTACAGTTTATAAATAACAGACAAGAAATACTATTAAGTCATGAAAACCAAAAAGTGCTTCTTGTTAACGAAGAGGTTACCTATGCTAACAAGACACGAAAATATACTGAGCACATACTTGAAGTAGAATTAATCAATATTAGCGAAGGTCTTGTTCGTAAAATTAGAAATGAGCTAGAGTCAAAGTACCCAATTAAAATATTCAAAGAAGGTAAAAGTGGCCGTGCAAAGAGGTTCCTGGAATCATAAAAACACTCGCCATTTAGCGAGTGTTTTGACTTGTCCAGTGTGGTACTCGGACAGTTTTATTTATAAGTTTTGAGCAATTACATAAAATCTATGCCAATGTTTTGGCTTGCCATTTGCAGTGTGATCATCTTTTTCTTCTTCGTGCACTGCAATAAGTGACATATTTTTAAAAATTGAGTAGATTTGTTCTTTATCTAAAAAAGTCATAGTTTCATGAGGTTTGTTCCACTCATCTTTGACGCCGTAGAATTCACCCACAAAGATACCATCTGTATTCAGCGAACCCAATAACGCATTCATGACATCATTAAAAATATCTTTATGTATGAACGACAATGCCCGGAAAGAACTCACTAAATCATATTGATCAAAAGAAAACTTTTCAAAGGGGCTACAAATAAACGTAATTTTATCTTGATGAGGTAATTTTTCTATGTATTCTAAAGATTGTGGGTTGCCGTCTACTGCAATTACATTGAAGCCACTGTTCACTAAAAAGCGACTGTCACTTCCAGCTCCACACCCAAAATCTAAAGCATTCTTTTTTGTTTTATGTATTAAGCCGACAGCTTGATTCAAGTATGCAGAAGGTTTGCGATTTTTTGTTTTAGAATAGTAATCTTCGGGAGGAGCATAACGAGTATAATTGTCCATTAGTTAACTATAGCAAACAATGTATGCTTGGTATTTTGAAATATAATTGTTTGGTAGCGGCAAGTG